>NZ_JAYRLZ010000148.1:0-10413 GCF_041904975.1 Chitinimonas sp.
CATCGAAATTCAGGCCGATCGGTTCGCCCGTGGCTTTCCGCCCGTCGATGTTCTTGCAGATGTATTTGCTGACATAGCCGGCCGCTGAACCACGCTGCCAGTCGATCGCTATTGCGCGAAACCTTGGATCATCCCCTGTGCGCGCCAGCTCTTCCCGATCAGCTTTGGTTGCGTGATCACGAAACACCTCCACCATTTCGGTTGCCTGATGCTGAGGCACGAACAAAAGCAAGTGCCAATGCGGACAACCGTCATGATGTGGCTCCGCTATGCGAAAGCCGTATGGCGCAATGCCACGCCGCAATAGTTGCGAACGGATACGCGAAAAGACGCCACTGAGGTAGCGCTGGGCGTCGCGTGGCGTAGCGCCACCATATGCGGCATTTTTTTGAACGACCTTACCGTGCTTCAACTTTCTGAACGCATGGAATCGGCTTGGGCAGGTAATCGTTAAAAATAGACCGGCGTGGCCTAGCGCTTTGGCGATGGTCTCAAAGCCAACGATCCGCGTCATCAGTTCTGCGCGCCGCAGCTCCGGGTTCGATACAGACACGTCAGCCAGCTCGGCCAGGGTGAATTTCTCGCCCAGCTCGTTGACTGCGATCAGTGACTCAAGTAGCTCTCTATTGCGGCAGCGCCGGGTGCGAAATCGGGCTAGGGTCTCGTCCGAAACGTACAGGCTTGCTTTCTGATTAACCAGGCCGGCACGAATAGACTCCGCCTCTCCTTTTCGCGTGATGGTACGAAAGAGGGCCCTGCGCCAAAATCCTTCGTCAGTCAGCCGCTTGTAAACCGTTTCGTGCGTCACCCCGCGTTTGCCCAACTTTGGCAGCAGGGTGGCGCATTCGCCAGCATCCTCACTGTCGCTCAGATAGACCTCGCGTTCAGCGAGAAACAGCGTGATTTCGTTCAGAAAGGCTTCGAAGTCGTGGCCTTGGTGCAGCCGACGCATCGACAGAATTTGCTCGACGATCTGTTTTGCCGTGTCCCTGATTTCCGAATCGGAAGCTGTCAGGTCAAGCGCACCTGCGAGGCCGTCGAAGTGGTCGCGAACTTCCTGCACATGATAGTTTGCTGCGCGACGTGCATCACCGTCGTCAAGTCGCTCTGCGAACAACAACGCGTTGTACTGGCGTTGTGCGGCACGGGCGAATTGGCGTGGCACGCGGGATAGCCACGCCGTGTGCCAGCCGGCCCGATCTTCACGGCCGGCATGACGACGCCATGCGATTGAGGACGGCGACAGCATCCTAGTCTTCGATCGCAGCGTAAGCGTTGACAACTGGGCGGCGTGAGTGGCGCTCGCCGGTTTCACGGTCGGTGTATTGAAACACCTTGCCACGCCAGCCGCCGCAGGCGACTGGAATTTCAACGGTTTCGCCGACCTGGCCGAGACGCTTTTTCGAACGAATTTCGACCACTGCCGGACTTGAGTATTCGTCGGCCGATGGCAGCGTCACTTCAGTAAAAATCGCGTCGTCGGACTTGCGGACGGCGTTGACGCGGCCGCTGAGGATCGCGCGGTTGACATGCTTGGATGGGGCTGGGGTGCTCATTTACATCATCTCCTTTGGTGGGTGGATCGACTAGCTGGACAATCGTTTGGCGAGGCAATCGGCTTGGATTGCTGCGAGGTTGATGAGGGCGTACTTCCCGACCTTGACGACAGGCCAATAGCCGCGCGATACCTGTTCGCGGACAACGCGTTCGCCTAATCCCGTTAGCTCGGCAAATTTGGATATCGTGCACAACGGGGGCGCAAACGGGAAATTTTCACTATTTATCATTTGTAATGAACTTCTACAATTTGTATGACTTGGACAATACGCAAAGCCCTGCCCGCTTGTCAAGAGTACGAGTAAAATTTGCAAGTCATAACTACTGTATAAATTCACATTAATGAGCACCCCACTATGAGTAACATTGAAGATCGCTTGGCATTGGTGCTTCAGGAGACTGGAGAACCCTATGGATTCTGGCGGGGGCTAGAGGCAGAAACAGGCATTTCGGCACAGAGATGGAAAGCCGTAGTTGCGAGAAGACAGCGTGTAACATCGGACATGCTGCAAGCGGCCTGTCGTTGGCAACCCCAATATGCATTTTGGCTAGCTACCGGGATTACTGATGCCTCTAACGGTCATATAGCGCCAATGAACGCGTTAACGTTTCCTGAGCGCCTCTATGCGGCAAAGCCTGAGGCAGAGACCTACTTCCGGCGCTGCTTCGAATTGCAGGACCGCCTATTTGCAGAGGCCAGAGTCGATAGCTCAAACGATGAGCAGCGGATGGCGGCTATAAGTCGCATCAAGGTATTGGCCCACTGGATTGGGTCGAATCTCGTTGACATTGCGTATCGCCTGGCGAAGACGCCTGAGTACCGCGAACTATTGGAGATCTTCGAGCGCCGCGAAAAAAAGCGCGCTGCAACACTGGAACTCAGGGGAAAGACTTTGCCCGGAATGCCTGAGACGCTCGGCAGCACAATGCTGGGCCAAGACCCACGAACACAGCATCAGCGCCTGTACGACCTGCACTGGATAGCACGGGATGATTAAGAGAAATAAAAGTAAAGAAAACGGCGGCTGGATAGCTGATATCCAGCCAGGCGGCCGGGGAGCCAAAAGATTCCGCAAAACCTTTGCCACGAAGCGAGAGGCGCTGGAATGGGAAACTTGGGTGAACGGCCAAGTCCAGCAAGAACCCGAGTGGAGCCCGAAGCCGACGCGAGAAGTGCGCCGACTAACCGACCTGATCGAAATATGGTGGCAAAGCCATGGCCGCGAGTTACGCGCCGGCCGGAATACGCGTCAGCGACTGGACAACCTAGCGCACGCACTTGGAAACCCGTTTGCTGACAAGCTGACAGCGACGGACTTTACTGCCTACCGTGGGCGGAGGCTTGACGCCGGAATTTCAGCAAATGCCATCAACAGAGAACATGCGTACTTGCGCAGCGTTTTCAATCGCCTGGAGGAATTGGGCGAGTGGTCAGGCGGAAACCCGTTGGGAAAGGTCCGTTCCTTCAAAATTCAGGAAAACGAGCTCTCGTTTCTCACGCTCGATCAATGCGCATCGCTACTTGAGGAATTGACGAACGGACGGAATCCCGATGTCGTCGATGTCGCGAAAGTTTGCCTAGCGACGGGCGCTCGATGGAATGAAGCTGAGGGTCTGCGGACTTCTCAGATAAGGCCCGATGCAATCGAGTTCGCAAGGACGAAAACGGGCAAGGCCCGGTCGGTAAAAATTGATGATGCGCTGTCCGAAATGCTGATTGCGCGAACAGGGCGATCAAATGACCGCCTTTTCGCCTCATGCTATTCAGCATTTCGCGATGGCATCGAACGCGCGGGGATAGAGCTGCCAAAAGGTCAACTAACGCATGTGCTTCGCCACACGTTCGCAAGTCACTTCATCATGAACGGCGGCAACATCTTGGCGCTACAGCGAACGCTCGGCCACACGGAATTGAAGACGACGATGCGATACGCGCACCTCTCGCCAGAGCATATGAACGAAGTACGGACGCTGAATCCGCTTTCTCAGTTGACACTTCGTTGACACTTCGGAAAAGAACAAGGGGCTAGCTTACGCTAACCCCTTGTTTTTTTGGTGGGCCCGCAGGGACTTGAACCCTGGACCAAAGGATTATGAGTCCTCTGCTCTAACCAACTGAGCTACAGGCCCGAAACTGATCAGGCCTCGCCGGACAACGAATCCAGGAAGCTCTTCAGCCGCTCCGACCGGGTCGGGTGGCGCAGCTTGCGCAGCGCCTTCGCCTCGATCTGGCGGATACGCTCACGCGTTACATCGAATTGCTTGCCAACCTCTTCCAGCGTGTGGTCGGTGTTCATTTCGATGCCGAAGCGCATGCGCAGCACCTTGGCTTCGCGCGGGGTGAGCGTGTCGAGGACGTCACGGGTGGCATCGCGCAGGCTGGCATACACAGCTGCATCCACCGGGGCCAGATTGTTCTGGTCTTCGATGAAGTCGCCCAAGTGGCTGTCGTCGTCGTCACCGATCGGCGTTTCCATCGAGATCGGCTCTTTGGCGATCTTGAGGATCTTGCGGATCTTGTCTTCCGGCATTTCCATGCGGGCAGCCAGGGTGGCCGGATCGGGTTCCAGACCGGTTTCCTGCAAGATTTGCCGCGAGATGCGGTTCATCTTGTTGATGGTTTCGATCATATGCACCGGAATACGGATGGTGCGCGCCTGGTCGGCGATCGAGCGGGTAATGGCCTGACGAATCCACCAGGTGGCATAGGTCGAGAACTTGTAACCGCGACGGTATTCGAACTTGTCCACCGCCTTCATCAAACCGATATTGCCTTCCTGGATCAGATCAAGGAATTGCAGGCCACGGTTGGTGTACTTCTTGGCGATCGAGATCACCAGACGCAAGTTGGCCTCGATCATCTCGCGCTTGGCACGGCGGGCCTTGGCCTCGCCGGTGCTCATCTGGCGATTGATTTCCTTCAGATCCTTGATCGGGATCATCGCGTTCTTTTGCAGCTCGGCCAGCTTGGACTGCTTTTCGGTCACGGCATGGCGGTAGCGCTCCAGAATGGCCGAGTAAGGCTTGCCTGCGGCAATTTCCTGGCTCACCCATTCCAGATTGTCTTCATTGCCGGGGAACACCTTGATGAAGTGTTCGCGCGGCATCTTCACCTTCTGCACGCAGATATCCATGATTTCGCGCTCGTAGCCGCGAATCTCGTCGACCATGGTGCGCAGGCTGTCGCACAGGTTTTCCACCTGGCGCGCCGAGAAGCGGATCTTCAGGAACTCGGCCGATACCTGCTCTTGCAGCACCAGATACTGCTTGCTGTGCGAGCCATGCTTGACCAGCGCCTTGGTGGCCTTGTCGAACAGGTCACGAATCACATCGAAGTGTTCGCGCGCCTTGTTCTTCAGCTCTTCGAGGTTGGCGGCTGCAGCGGCGCTGCCGTCGCCATCTTCATCCTCTTCCTCGTCGGCGCCTTCAATGGCGACATCGTCCTCGTCGCCTTCGACCATTTCGGCGGGCGGTGCGGCTTCTTCTTCGACGGCGTTCGGGTCGATAAAATCATCCACCACGTCGTCGATACGGATTTCATCCTTCAAGGCACGATCCACCATGCCGATGATGTCGGCCACGGTAGTCGGGCAGGCGGAAATCGCCTGGATCATGTGCTTGAGGCCGTCTTCGATACGCTTGGCGATTTCGATTTCGCCTTCGCGGGTCAGCAATTCGACCGTGCCCATTTCACGCATATACATGCGCACCGGGTCGGTAGTGCGACCGAATTCGGAGTCAACGGTGGACAATGCCGCTTCGGCTTCTTCCGCCACATCGTCATCAGCCACAGCAGCCGGCGTCGCATCGGACATCAGCAACGATTCGGCATCGGGCGCCTCGTCGTAAACCTGAATGCCCATATTGGTGATCATGCTGATCACGCCTTCGATCTGCTCCGCATCGAGCATATCTTCGGGCAAGTGATCGTTGATCTCGGCGTAGGTCAGGTAGCCACGCTCCTTGCCGAGCACGATCAGATTCTTGAAGCGGGCTTTGCGCGCCTCGCTATCGAGACGCGGCTCTGCGTCGCGCTTGGCTTCTGACTTGTCGAGTTCTTGATCTGCCGCCATCGGATTGGGTCTCGAAACTGGTACAGGGAAACGGGGAATAATATCACGAATCGCTGTTAATTAGCAGCAATTGTGCAATCAAAAACAATCACTTCTCTTGCTACGCCACAAACCGGCCCAGCCTTGCGGCCGGTATTCAGTCTAGAAGGCCGGGCAACAACCTTCCCGGTTTTTTATCGCCCGAGCAGGGCCAAGCGTCCGTACTCCTGGCGCTCTTCCTGGCTCATGGCGGAAAAGTCCATCCTTGCCAATTCCGCCAGACGGCGCGCCGCATTGGGCTTTTCCATCAACAACAGGAAACGTGCCGAGGTGTGCTGCCAGGCATCAGCCAGCACCTGCTCATCATCTTCGCGATAACTGGCTCTCGCCTTCACAAACGCCTTGTTGACCACGTCAAAGCAGGCCTCTGCTCGCAATCGCTCCAATAGATGCCCGCTGGCAGGCGGCTCAGGCATTTCGGCAACCAGATCCACCAGCCTTGCAATCGCTTTCAGCGCCGCGCCCTGCGGGTCGGCAGGCAAGGCGTGCTGCGGTAGCTCCAAGGCTAAACGTGGGGCCAATACCATCAGTTGCAAGAGCTCGAAAGCAAGATCAGTGGTTTCGCGCGGGCCATCGGGCGGCGGCACCCCCTGCTCGCCCTCGTCGCGACCACGCCGCCACTCGCCCGTTTTTTTCTGCCATGCGGGCTTGGCCGATCGGAAAGCCTTACCTGCGCGCGGCTCGGCCGAACGAGCCGGCGCCGGCGCCGCACCGCCGAGCAATTGCATGGCGTCGCCACTATCAAGCCCGGTCATGTCTGCCAGTTTTTTGCGCAGCAATACGCTCAAGGCCGGCGCCTTGATTTGCTCGAGCAGGGGCTTGGCCAGATGCAGGAAGCGGGCACGGCCCTCATCAGTCGACAAATCGACCTGGCCAGCCAATTCCTTGCACAGGAAAGCCACCAGACCCAAGGACTCGCGCTCCAGCAAGCCTTCGAAGGCATCCTTGCCAAACTCCCGGATATAGCTATCCGGGTCGTGCTCATCCGGAAGGAACAGAAAACTCAGGGTCTTGCCATCACTGGCCAGCGCCAGGCAGTTTTCCAGTGCGCGCCAGGCCGCCTTGCGACCGGCCTTGTCGCCATCGAAGCTGAACACCACGCGATCAGCCATGCGCAGCAGCTTTTTCACATGATCCGGCGTACAGGCCGTTCCCAGCGTTGCGACCGCATACTCGACACCGAGCTGAGCCAGCGCCACCACATCCATATAGCCTTCCACCACCAGTACGCAGTTTTGCGCACGGATCGCCTGCCGGGCTTGCGGCAGGCCGTACAGCTCCAGGCCTTTCTGGAACAATGGCGTTTCCGGCGAATTCAGGTATTTGGGCTCACCTTGGTCGATGACGCGACCACCAAAGCCGATCACTTGGCTCTTGCCATCCATGATGGGAAAGACGATGCGATCACGGAAGCGGTCATAGCGCCGACCGCTGTCGGCATGGTCGATTATCAGCCCCACCTCACCCAGCTGCGGATTGGTGGCGTAGTCGCTGAAGCACAGCGCCAGCGGATGCCAGTCATCCGGCGCATAACCAAGGCCGAAACGCGCTGCGATTTGCCCGGAAAGGCCCCGGCGCTTCAGATAGTCGATTGCCTTGCTGCTGAGCTTGAGCTGCTCGCGATAAAAGTGCATGGCGCGGGTATTGAGCTCGACCAGACTGGTCTGCGCCTGGCGACGCGGCGCCGCATCAGCCCGCGCCTCGCTGCGCGGCACCTGCATGCCGATCGACTCGGCCAGCTTCTCGACCGTATCGATAAACCCAAGGCCTTCGTACTCCATGACAAAGCCAATGGCCGACCCATGCACGCCGCATCCGAAGCAGTGGTAGAACTGCTTGGTCGGACTCACGGTAAACGAAGGCGATTTTTCCTTATGGAAAGGGCAGCAGGCCGAATAGTTCTGCCCGGCCTTTTTCAGCGGCAGATAGCGCTCCACCACCTCGACGATATCAAGGCGGTTGAGCAAGTCGTGAACAAACTCGTCCGGGATGCGGGCCATAGTTTCGCGCAGCGTGGTGGAGAATCAGAACCCGGCAAGGACGAGCCTCGGCCGGACCCAGCCACACATCAAGCCAAACGCGCCTTCACCAAGGCCGAGACCTTGCTCAGGTCGGCACGCCCGGCCAGCTTGGCTTTTACATCAGCCATGATCTTGCCCATGGCAGCAACCGTGGCACCATGGCTGGCAACGGCGGCTTCCAGTACCGCCTGGATTTCGGCCTCATCCGCCTGTTGCGGCATATAGGCTTCCAGCACCAGCATCTCGGCCTTTTCGATTTCCGCCAGATCAGGGCGGCTGGCATCTTCATAGGCCTTGATCGAATCGCGGCGCTGCTTGTTCATCTTGTCGATGATGGCGACGATTTGCTCATCGCTGAGCTCGATCCGCTCATCCACCTCGCGCTGCTTCATGGCAGCGAGCAACAGGCGGATGGTGCCGAGGCGCGCAGTATCTTTCTCGCGCATGGCGGTCTTCATATCATCGGTAATGCGTTGCTTCAGGCTCATGACAAACTCACAGTGAATTGCATTCAAGAACAACCCGGTCATGCACCAGCAATCAAGCCAGCAACATCAGCCAAGGCAGCATCAGACTCATTGAGGCTCCCGAAAATCGCTGCCTGATCCTTGCCAGACAGCAGCCGGCCAGACAGAAAACAGACCATTTCCAGCGCCCAAAAGCACAAGGCCGCCAGTATAAACTGACGGCCTTGAGTCGCGTGAGTACGCGAAAACGACGCGAAGCTTAGTACAGCTTGGTCGGCAGCATTTGGCTGCGAATGCGCTTGTAATGGCGCTTGACCGCTGCAGCGAGCTTGCGCTTGCGTTCGGTGGTCGGCTTCTCGTAGAACTCGCGTGCACGAAGTTCGGTGAGGAGGCCGGTTTTTTCCACCGCGCGCTTGAAGCGGCGCATGGCGACTTCAAACGGCTCGTTTTCTTTAACGCGTACGCTAGGCATGAATATCAGTCCTGCTTTCGTAAGTCTGAGGGTTAATAGGCAAATTGAGTCGGCGATGATACCAGCCCGCCGCCACAATTAAAAGCCTGTTTTTGCTGTTGTTTTCTACTTGCCACACTCGCTGGTGAGCTTGCGCAGCAATTGCAGGCGCTGCGGCAAGGTTTCGCCGCGGGCCACCGACGCCGTCAGGGCACAGTCCGGCTCGCGATCATGCCGACAGTTATGGAAGCGGCACTGGCCCAGATACTGGCGATACTCCGGGAACAGCGCTGCCATCCGGTCCACCCGCAAATGGCGCATGCCAAATTCCTGCAAGCCGGGCGAGTCGATCAGCTCGCCGCCATTGGGCAGGCTATATAGCGTGGCGTGAGTGGTAGTGTGCTTGCCGGAATCCAGCGCCTCGGAAATCTCGCGGGTACGCGCCCGCGCCTCCGGCAGCAAGGCATTCACCAGGGTGGACTTGCCCATACCGCTTTGCCCGACAAATACCGTGGTCTGCCCCGCCAGCAAGGGCCATAGCGGCGCCACATCGGTCTTCGCCGACAATTCGATCATCGGGTAACCCAGCGTGCAGTAAGGCGCAATGATCGGCCGCGCCGCCGCAGTCTCCGGCAAGTCGGCCTTATTGAGCACGATCAGGGCACGAATATCGGCATCTTCCGCTGCAACGAGGCAGCGGCTCAGCAACTCCTCGTAAAAGCTTGGCACTGCCGCCAGCACAATAGCGATCTGCGTCACATTGGCGGCAATCAGCTTTTCCTTGAAAGCATCCGAGCGGTACAGCAGGCTGCTGCGCGGCAGTACCTGCTCGATCACCGCCTGCTCTTCATTGAGTACGTTAACTTCCACCCTATCGCCAACGGCATAGTCGGTCTTCTTGCGGCGTGCCGTCGCCCGATAGCGCCGCCCGGCCAGGTCAACCACAAAGCCTTTGCCGTGCGACTGGATAATGCGGGCGACTTCAGTCATTCAGTGCATCAAGCTTGGCAGCGCAGACAAAGTCATTGCGGCTGATGCCCTTGCAGGAATGGGTGTCGTAAGCCACGCGCACGCTGCTATAGCTGATATGCAGCTCGGGATGATGGTCTTCACGATGCGACACCCAGGCCGATGCGTTCACGAACGCCATGGTGCGATGGTAATCGGCAAAGTGGAAGGTCTTGACCAGTTTGCCGGCTTCCAGCGACCAGCCATCGAGCTGTGCCAGTAGCGCTTGCTGCTCTGTGTCGGATAGGGCCGGCACCACGGCCGGGCAATGCTCTTGGGCGAGTGACATAGGTGTTTTCTCCAGAATCTCTTGATACCGCCCGATCAGGCCGCGGCGCGCAATGCCGCAATGCGCAAGGAAGCAGGCGGATGGGAATCATAAAACAGCGAATGCAGGGGATCGGGCGTCAAGGTTGCCGCATTGTCGCGATACAGCTTCACCAGCCCGGAAATCAGCGCCGAAGCCTCGCTGACTTCTGCCGCATAGGCGTCGGCCTCGTATTCATGCTTGCGCGAACCATAGCTGGTGAGCCAGCCAAACGGAAAGGTGAAGGCTGGTAGAGCCAGGAAGAACAGCAACAGCGCCGCCGCCGTCGAGGGCGCCGCCACGCCCAGACCGGCATAGAACCAGCTGGCGTCCTTCAGCACACCGAGCAGGGCCAGCGTCAGCAGGCCGCTACCGTAAATCATCGCCATCCGCTTGATGATATGGCGACGCTTGTAGTGGCCCAGCTCATGCGCCAGTACGGCTTCCACCTCGATCGGCTCCAGCCGCTCCACCAGGGTATCGAAAAACA
>NZ_JAYRLZ010000149.1:0-10408 GCF_041904975.1 Chitinimonas sp.
GATCATGCCGTTCGGGTGATAGGGCAGGGTCTTGCGCTTGTGCAGCACCAGAGGCTCGCCCTCTTCAAACGGCACCTCCTTGCGCCCCAGCAGGGCAAGCCGCTTGCTGCTGCGGATACGCTCGACCATCGCCGGCACTGCGTCGGTATCGACCAGACGGGGCGACTCGCCCTGCAGGCCCAGCATCACCGCCACATCCGAGCCGTGGCCCTTGCCGGTGGCACCGAGCGAGCCATACAGCTCGGCACGGATGCTGGCGACCTGATCGAGCAGGCCGTCCTTGTCCAGCCGCCGCACAAAGGTTCGCGCCGCCCGCATCGGCCCGACGGTGTGCGAGCTGGACGGCCCGATGCCGACCTTGAACAGATCGAACACGCTGATTGCCATTTTTGTCTCCTGCGCCGCTTGCGGCGTCTTGCTACAGGCCGCCGGTATTTTTACCGGATCGACCCATGATCGTTGGATACGCTGCTTTTACAAGGCAATAGGCTACACGGCTCTGCACACCGAACCTAGCCATTGCCGCCTGCCGCGAGGCAATTTGTAAAATAATGTTACCATCACGTAATATTTGATGTCCTTCCGGTAAATAGTCGTGATATTCCTGTTTCAATCCTCCCGTTTGTTGTCCCGGCCTGCCCGTCTGTTCGGCGGCCTTGGTCGCTGGAAGTATTTTCTGCGCGGATTGTTCATCTATCCTTGGGCGCAACGCTGGGCGGAATATCTGCTGACCGACGAGCAAGGCCGCCAGCTGCTCAGTCTCAAGCCGCGATTATTGCTCAAGCTGCAGCGCCCCTATCTGCGCGGCACCGCCTGTGTGCGTCAACGGCTGCGCTGGCTGATGCAGCATTTCGGCTGGATGCGCCAGCACTGGCCCTGGCATTTCACCCAGGCCCTCTATCGCAATGGCCAGCACCGGCTGGCCACGTTCAGCGGTGCCAACGAACATTACACGCTGGTATTACAGCCAACCGACAAGTGTGATCGCGAGGGTGAACTGATCCTGTCGCTGGAATGCCAGGGCGAATCACTGGCGCTGTTGTCGTTCTCCATCCTGCGTCATCGGCTTGACTGGGTCGCCAGCGTCGGCTGCCTGCAGGGACCGCGTGCCGATGCCGGTCGTGAGCGGGTCAAGGCTGCCACCCACGATCTGCACGGCCTGCGCCCGAAACAGGCGGTGCTGCTGGCGCTGTATGCGCTGGTGCAGCATTACCGGATCGCCGGCATCCATGCCGTCGCCAATGACAGCCATATCCACAAGGCACGCCTGCGCAGCCGCAACCGTGTGCGCGCCTGCTACGACAGCTTCTGGGAAGAAATGGGCGGCTGCCGCCAGGGCGACAGCTTTGTGTTGCCGCCACAGCTGGCACGCAAGGAACTGAGCGCCATCGCCTCGCGTAAACGCGCCCAGTACCGGCGCCGCCATGAGCTTGAAGACATCGTGCTGCAGCAGATTTGCGCGGCGCTGCCGCCCTGCCTGAACCAGGACACACTGGCACCGGCCTTGCCGGCCGGCATTGTCGCTGCCTATCCAGGCAGAGAAACACCCGCGCTGCCGGTAGCTGCATAACAGTCGTAGCGCACGCTATCGCCTTCCAGGCTGAAGCCGGGGCGCGCATCGGCGAGATACGGCGCGTGGCGCGGCCGCTTCACCGCCACCCGCCCCAGCGCCAGTGCACGGGCCGGCGCCAGCAAGGCATCGGCATCGATATCGGCGCCGATCACCTGCTGGAAGGCCTGCATATCCTTTTTCGACAGGGCGGATTTTTGCCGGGTATCCGGGAACATCGGATCGAGGTAGACCACCTCGGGTGCCGACGCCGGCCAGGCTTGCATCAGGCCTGCAGCATCGCCATGCCACAGCTGCATGCGGCCGACGATATCGGCCAGCTCGGCGCTCTGTCGGGCCCGCTTCAGGCCATCTTCCAGCAAGGCCGCCGCAATCGGCGAGCGTTCGATCATATCGACCCGGCAGCCAAGCGTTGCCAGCACAAAGGCATCGCGCCCAAGGCCGGCAGTCGCATCCAGCACATGCGGGGTGGCCCCGCCTTTCAGGCCGCAGGCGCGCGCCACGCCTTGGCCGCGCCCGCCGCCATGCTTGCGCCGCCAATCGCTGGCGCCGCCGGCAAAATCAACGAACACCGGCCCCGGCGCACCGCGGCCACAGCTATGCAGCGACAGGCGCTGCGCATCCAGCACCAGCACATGGCCGCTTTCGGGCAACTGCGCGATTTGCACAAAGCTATATTGGGTGACGAGCTGCGCCAGGTCATCGGCACGGGCGGGGTCGGCCAGGTAAACGGCAAGGGTCATAAGTGCTTGGCGGGCCGGCAAACGGAACCGGTCACGGAGTGGACGGACGATGAGGCTGGCGATTATCGCACTGGTCGCGGCGCAAGTCTGGCTGCAATGCCAGCCGGAACTGCCACGCCCACTGCCCTGGCTATTGCTGGCAATTACCGCCCTGCCCCTTGTCCGCCTACCGTATCGCCCTCTGCGCCAGCTCGGCGCGATGCTGTTTGCCATCGGCATCGGCCTTGGCTCCACCAGCTGGCGCGCCGCAGAGCGGCTGGCCGATAGGCTGGATGGCGCGCTGGAGCAGCAAACCGTGCAGCTTACCGGGCAAGTCGCCAGCCTGCCGCAGCCCAGCCGCTTCGGGCCGCGCTTTCGCTTCCGGGTGGAAGCAGGTCCTGCCGGCGTGCCATCGCATATCCTGCTGGCCGATTACCAACATCCACCGAGCGACTGGCAGCCCGGCCAGCGCTGGCGGCTCGATGTGCGGCTGAAGCGGCCGCATGGCAATGCCAATCCCGGCGGCTCTGACTATGAAGCCTGGCTGCTCGCCGAAGGCATCGGCGCCACTGGCACGGTGCAACGGAGCCAGCGCCAGTTAATCGACGCCTTTGTCTACTCCCCGCGCAATATGCTGAATGCCGCGCGCCAAGCGATTGCCAAGCGCATTCGCCAGGAGCTGTCCACGCCAGTGACACGCGATGCAGCGCAAGCGACCATCGCCACACAAACCGCGCATCCCTTTGCCGAAGTCATCGTCGCTCTGGCCATTGGCGAGCAGACCGGCATCAGCACCGGCCAGTGGCAGCTGTTCCGCAATACCGGCATTACCCATCTGGCCAGCATTTCCGGCCTGCATATCACCATGATCGCCAGCTTGTTCGCCGCCATGGTGAGCTCCATCTGGCGGCGCTCGATCCGGCTCAGCAATCGCCTGCCAGCTCGTCATGCCGCCTTGCTGGCCGGGGTGGTGGCCGCGTTTGCCTACACGCTGCTGGCCGGTTTCCAGGTACCCAGCCAGCGTACTTTTTTCATGCTGGCAATCAGTGCACTGGCACTGTATTCAAGCCGGTCGCTGCCGGTGTCCTTGATCTGGCTGCTGGCGCTGGGCGCAACCGTGCTGCTTGACCCGTGGGCGGTGCTCTCGCCGGGTTTCTGGCTGTCCTACCTCACCGTGGGCGCCATGCTATGGGCTCTGGCCGGCCGCGGACGATTGCCCGAGGGCTGGCGCACCAGCCTGCAAAGCTGGGGCGCCAGCCAGTGGGCGGCTACCCTCGGCTCTGCCCCCTTGCTGTTGCTACTGTTCCAGCAGCTGCCGCTGGTGTCGCCCTTGGCCAATGCCATCGCCATCCCGCTGATTTCGATGCTGACCACCCCGCTGTGCCTGCTTGGCCTGCTCGACCCCAGCGGCACCTTGCTGCGCCTGTCGGAGTGGAGCATGCAGCTGTGCATGTTTTTACTTGCGCCGCTCGCGGGCAAGCAGCTCCTTTGGCAGCAGGCCGCTCCGCCGGCCTGGGCGCTGCTGCCCGCACTGCTCGGCGTCGCCATCTGGCTGCTGCCGCGAGGAGTACCGGGCAAGCTGGGCGCCACTGCCCTGTTTCTACCGATGGCGCTGCCGCTGCTACCCACTATTGCACCGGGCAACTTCACCGCGACGGTCTGGGATGTCGGCCAGGGCTTGTCGGTGCTGGTACGCTCCAGCCAGCACAATCTGCTGTTCGATGCCGGGCCCGAGGGCGGCGGCGGGCGCCTGCTACCCGGCAGCCTGCGTGCGGCCGGCGTCGCGCAACTGGATGTGCTGGTACTAAGCCATAACGATGGTGACCATATCGATGGCGCCCATGCGGTGCTGGCCAACCTCGATGTCGACCGGATCGCCGGGGTTGCGCCACGAGCGGCCCGCGCCGACGAGCTGCCCTTTGCTGCAAGACCGGTTCAGCCCTGTCTGCAGGGACAGCATTGGCAATGGGATGGGGTGAGCTGTACATTCTTGCGCCCGCCTGCCGATATGCCGGCGCGCGCCAGTGACAACGCCAAGGGATGCGTGCTACTGGTGCGCGGCAGTGGCGGTGCGCTGCTGATTCCTGCCGATATCGGCCAGAACGAGGAAGCGGAATTGCTGGCGAGTCAGCCCGATATCATGGCAGACGTGCTGGTGATGCCGCACCATGGCTCCAATGGCTCATCATCGGCGCGCTTTATCGAGGCCGTCCACCCGCGCCTTGCCATTGCCACCAATGGCTATCGCAATCCGTTTCGCCATCCCCGCCCGGAAGTGCTGGCTCGCTACGCCCAAGCCGGCTCTCAGGTATGGCGCAGCGATCGCGATGGCGCCATCGTGCTGGCGATGGACGCGAAAGGTTGGCAGGCCAGCCGCTGGCGGCAAGTGCACCGCCGCTACTGGCATGCCGACATAGCAGGCAGCTTGCCAGCCGAGAACCCCTGATTACAGCTTGACCGAAGCAACCGCGACATTGCCCTTGCCGGTGTAATGCAGCTCGTCAAAGCTCATGGTGCGCGCCATGGAAATGCCGCGTCCATTCGGGTCGAACACGCGTACCGGGTCGAAATCCATGTATTTCTGCCATTCAAAACCGGCGCCCTCGTCTTCCACCTCGATGACCAGACGCTGATCCTGCCGCTGCACCCGCACCTGCACCCGCTTGCCGGCGAATTCCGGCAGGCGCTGGCGCTCCTCGATGGCATCGCGCCAGTGACCGCTTTGCATCAGCTCGCGCTTGTCCTCGTAACCCAGCCCGAGATTGCCATGCTCGATCGCATTGACGATCAGTTCCGACAAACCCAGCGCTACCCGCTCCGGCGCTGGCGCCAGGCGCCCGAGCAGTGCGGCCACCCGTTGCGCATCATCGAGCGTGGCCAATTCGAACACGCCCTGCGACAGATAATCGAGGCCATCGAGTGGCTGCGCCGTCGCCTGCTTGATCGAGCGCCGCGCGCGATGTTGCGCCACGGCCGCGGCAACGATCGCCAGCAACATCTCGCGCTCGAACGGCTTGGTCAGATAGTAATACGCACCCGCCTCCAGCCCCTCGCGTATTGCCTCGGCCGAGCCGATGGCGGTCTGCAGCACCACCGGCAGCGCCGCAAGTTGCGGGTGCGCCTGCATGCGGCGCAACACTTCCATGCCATTGAGCCCGGGCATCATGCGATCGAGCAAGACCGCATCGAACTGATCGCCAGCACGGGTCAACCAGGACCAGGCCTCTTCGCCATCGGCTGCCAGTTCGACCCGATAACCGGCATCGAGCAGATGTTCGGACAAGATCTCCAGATTGAACGGCTCATCATCGACCAGCAGCAAAGTGGCTTGTAGATTGGGCAATTGGGACACAACACTCTCCGACGGCGCGATTAGTCAATATTCACAGCATAGCGCAAGCCGGCCAGATGGGCGGCTGCCGCCCCTAAGCTGCCGGCAAGGCCACAAAGAATCGAGCGCCGCCCTCCGGGCGATTCTCGGCAAGTATCCTGCCGCGGTGCGCTTCCACGATTTCCCGGGAAATCGCCAAGCCCAGGCCGGTACCACCGGCGCCAGTCTTGGTCTTGGAGCTCTGGGTGAACTTGTCGAAGATGGCCGACAGCTCGCTTTCCGGAATGCCGACCCCTTGGTCTTCCACCACCAGCTCGACCCAGTCGTCGCCGCTGATATGGATGCGCACCCATACTTCGCCGTCGGGCGGGCTGAATTTGATGGCATTGGAAACCAGATTGCGCACCACCTGGCCGATGCGCAGGGCATCGGCGCAAACGTCGGGTGCCGGCGTCCCGATATCGACATGCAGCCTTAGCTGCTGCTGGCGCGCTAGTGGCGCAAATTCGTCGGCCACTTCGCGCACCGTACTGGCCAATTGCAAAGGCCGGAAGTCGTAGCGCATCTTGCCGGCTTCGAGCTTGGACAGATCGAGCAGGTCGTTAAGGATCTGCAATAGCCGCTGGCCGCTGCTGCGGATACGGCCAAAATAATGGGCCACCTTGGCCGGCTCGGTTTCCGCCTTGCGCTCGCCCAGTTCGGCAAAGCTCAGTACCGCATGCATCGGTGTGCGCAATTCATGCGACATATTGGCCAGAAATTCCGATTTCGCCCGGCTGGCCGCTTCCGCCAGTTCTTTGGCGGTGAGCAGGGCCGTTTCGGCGGCGCGCCGCTCGCTGATGTCCCGATACACCCACACCCTACCCGCTACCGGATCACGCGGATCGATCGCCTGTCCCAGCACCTCGCACAGCAATTCGCGCCCGTCGGCGGTAACGAAGGAGCACTCGGTACGCAGCTGCCCGCCATCGATCAGCGGCGAGTAGACCTGTTCGCCGATCACCTCATGGGCATGGTCGTTCACAAAGATCAGCCGGGTGGACTGGTTGAGCAAGTCCTCACGCGCGTGACCAAACAGGCGCACAAAGGCCGTATTCACATCGATAAAGTGTCGCTGCTTGACGAAGGCGGTGGCCAAGGGGCTGGCATTGAACAGGGCATCGAGTTCGGCAGTACGTTCGCGCACCAGATCGGCCAGGTGATCGCGGTGGCGGATCAACTCCGCCTCGATGCGCTTGCGTTCGCTGATTTCGCGCACCATTACCAGCCATTCGCCATCGCTGGCCGGCGTCACCCGCGCCTCGAAGTCCTGCGCATCCGGCCCCTCGTTGAGCTGGTATTCAAAGCTGCGCAAGCGGGCCGACCAACCCTCGCCCAGCGCCTCATCCAGCCTGTCGGCAAACGGTGCCGGCACGCCGCGCCGATAATGCTGGCCGATGCTGGCGGTATCGATGGCAAAGTCGGTACTGCCGGAGCGGACGCGACAATCGAGGATGATGCCTTCCGCATCCAGCTGCAGCATCAGGTCGGGAATCGCTTCCAGAATGGCGATATTGCGTATTTCCGCCCGCAGCATTGCCTCTTCGGCCGCCTTGCGCTCGGAGATATCGAGCAAGGACCCGGCAAGGCCGGGCTTGTTGTCGTAAATGATCGGCTTGGCCGTCACCAGCGCATAAAAGCGACTGCCGTCCTCACGCTGCATCAGCACTTCGGTAGGCCGGCCACCCGAGCGCTCCGGGTCCAGCGCCACCGACAGGGCTTCGATCCAGGCCGGCGCAACCAGAAACGACAGCGCCGTCTGGTCGGTAAAGTCACCCGGTTTGCGGCCGAAATTGTCGGCAAATGCCGGGTTCACATAGCGCAGGCAGCCATCTTGCAGCAGGAAGATGCCGACATGGGCGGCATCGAGAATCGCGCGGTGCTTGTATTCGCTCTCGAACAGCATGCGTTCGGCCCGCTTGCGTGCGGTCACATCGCGGATCACGCCCACATAGTAGCGGGCATTGTCGATATCGAATTCATTGAGCGACAGCTCGACCGGGAAGGCATCGCCGCCTTTCTTCTGGGCAACCAGCTCACGCCCGGTCCCCATCACCCGCGACTGGCCGGTACTCAGGTAATTGGCCAGTGCGCCATCATGGCGCTCACGCGTGCCAGGCGGCATCAGCACGCCGACATTGGCACCCAGCACCTCGGCGGCGCTGTAGCCGAACATTTTTTCGGCCGCCGCGTTGAATTGTTCGATCTTGCCAAAGCGATCGATCAGCACCACCGCCTCGCCGGCGGTATCGAGTATCGAACGCAGCCGCACGCCATCGCGCAAGGCCGCCGCCGCACTGGCTTGCACGCGATCGAGCTCGGCACGCAAGGCATCGACTTCGCTGGCCGCTTGCGGCGAGGCAAGCATGCGCCGAGGCAAGCCGAACAGCAGGCTGCACAGCAGCATGACGCTGCCACCTAGCGCCAGCACCGCATACCAGGATGCAGCCTGCGCCTCTTCGATCATCGCACCATCAAGCCGGGTTTCCAGACGCCAGGTGCGGCCGCCCAAAGTCAGGGATCGATTGGCCAGCAAGCGCATCTGCTGGTTGCCATAGCTCTCCGGATGAATCAGCGTGGGTTTGTCGCGATCGGTGACATCAAACCAGTAGTCATGAATCACCGGCTGCCCCGGCATGCCTTCCAGCAAGCCGCTGGGCACAAAGCTCAGCCCCAGCAGCTGCCGGCCGGCGCGCGCGCCGCGCCAGCGCATCAGCACCGTGGTGGCCGGCCCGCCTTCGTTGCGAAAACTCGGCGACAGCATATAGCCATCATTGTCGGCATGTAGCATGTTAAGACCGAGACGATTGTCCGCCAGCAGATCCACCCCGAGCGAGATACGCGAAGGCTGGGAAAACGTGGCATACACGGTGGGCAGATAGCTGGCCTGGTCTGGCGAGGGTACCAGCAGGCCCATGAAATTGCGGTAGCGGATCGAATAGCCCGGATAGCTTGCCTGCCAGCTGCGCTCGAAACTCTGCCGCTGGCTCGCCTCGGTCGGCATGGCGACAAACAGGGCGTCGATCCCGCTATGGCGGCGCAGCGGCAGGGTCAGGTGGGCAAAATCGCGCGGCGCCGGGTTCGGCACCGTATCCAGAAATACCTGCAGGGTATCCAGTACCGAGCGGATACCCTGCATGCGTGCCAGGGCGCGATCAAGCCGCTCTTCTGCATGCTGCCGGTACTTGGTCAGCAGGGTCTGTTCCAGGTTGTCCGAACGCCACAAGCCGGCACCCAGCGTAAGCAGGCTGCCAAGGCACCAGAGCGCACCCAGACGAGCAAGGCGCGACGGCATTCAAAGCGCTCCCGAGCTATGCATTCACGCCCCTGTCAACTCCCGGTACAGCGCCAGAAACTCCAGACTCAGCTTGTGCCGGCCGTCCAGATGCACCATGGGCAGGCCGCGTTCGTGCGATTCGCGAATCTTGACCGAACTGGACAGAAAACTATCGAGCACCGGCAAGCCTTCATCACGCAGCGCCTGTACCAGCCGCACCGGCAGGCTGGCGCGCGGCTGGAACTGGTTGACGACGATGCCTTCCACCTTCAGTCCGGCATTATGGTCAGCACGGATTTCTTCCACATTCTGCAACAGCGTATACAGCGCCTGCCGCGAGAAATCATCGCAATCGAACGGGATCAGGCAACCGTCGGCGGCAATCAGTGCCGACTGGGTGAAAAAATTATAGGCGGGAGGGGTATCGATGATGATTTCATCGAATTCCCGCGCCAGCTCGTTCAGCGTATCGCGCAGCTTGTAGATTTTGTGCCGCGATTCCAGCTTGGATTGCAATTCACCGATTTCCGGGTGAGAGGGAATCAGCGACAGGTTTTCGAACGGCGTTGCGTGCACAAAGGCATTGGCGGTTTTGGAGAACAGGCTGAAATTGAGGGTCTGTTCAAAATACTGTGCCAGCGTCGGTTCAGCCGTTTTGGCTGCCTCACCGAGCAGATAGCGGCTGGAATTGCATTGCGGGTCGATATCGATCAGCAATGTCCGCTTGCCCTGATCGGCAGCAATCGCCGCCAGATTCACCGCAATGGTCGATTTGCCGACGCCGCCCTTCTGATTGAAGATCACCCGCTTCATGCGCATTCCTTGTGTCAAGTTGGCCGTGGGCGATTCTAACAGTTCGCTGCACCGCAACAATGGCGCGCCCGCCACAGCCATCCAGCATAGGTGATCGCGCCGCCGGCGGGAACCCGGATCGACTTCGCCATCTGGCAGGGGCGGCCGTCACGCTCCCTACCCGTCCATGCCGCGATCCAATATCAGCATTTCATTCTGTACAGCCGTACCAGCATGGACTGATGCCGGAATCGACCCGATTCATCCACCGATTCCCCCGGTTTGTCGCGTACCTGCAATCGCGACAAGCGCCACGCTAGGGTTTGACCGCGCCGGAATTGCTATTCGGCTGCATCCAGCTACCCAAATACACCCGGATCGGGGAGACAGACAATGAACAAGAAACGACTTAGCCATGCCATCAGCCTGATCGGCGTGGCCAGCCTGACGCTGGCCCATGCCGACGAACCGGTGCAGAAGATGGAAAGAATCGAAGTCACCGGCTCCAGCATCAAGCGCATCGCCAAGGAAGGCGCACTGCCGGTGCAAACCTTGCGCCGCGAAGATATCGAGCGCTCCGGTGCCACCACCATTACCGATCTGATTCAGAACTTGCCGGCAGTGCAGGGCTTTGTCGCACCGGCCGCCTCGGTGAATGGTGGCGGCGGCGGCACTGC
>NZ_JAYRLZ010000445.1:0-1868 GCF_041904975.1 Chitinimonas sp.
GTGGGCGGGCGCTGGCCCGGCCAGCACTTCGGCATTGCCGGTGCCATCGGTCGATCCGGCAATGACGCGCGGGGGCGGAGGGGGAGGCGGAGCTTCGACGACGGGTGGCGGTGGTGGCGGGGTGGCACAACCGGCGATAACGACGGCCAGACTCAGGGCGGAAACAAGGTGGCGCATGAATTCTCCTCGGGCAATGCAGCCAGTCTAGCAAACCCGCCGCCAGCAAGCAGTATTTGCTTGTCATAGTTTTTAGTGACCTGTGCCTGATCGGCCATTTGCTGGAGACCGATTTCGCTACAGGCCCGGCGAGCGTCAGCGCCCCGCTAGCAAGCCTGCGTGCCGACCTTGGCTGCCATCCGGCCTGCGCAGCACGGTGGCTTGTGGCCCATGCCCATCTTCGAGATCACAGAAAAAATGGCAACAGCGCCTAGACTGGCTTATCCACAGTGTTGCGGATTCATGCCATGTCCACCAGCTCCCCGCTGCAGCGCCTGCTAGCTTCCGTCCCGCTATTTCGCGATTTGAGCCCGGAAGAGCTGGCGAGCTTTCTGGCGCAGTGCCAACAGGAAGAAGTCCCGGCCGGCACCGCGATCATTTCCCAGGGCGAACGCGGCCGCCACCTGTTTGCCGTGATGAGCGGCAGCCTGTCGGTCAGCCGCCGGCCGGAAGGCATGGAAGGGGTAGAGCCGATCACGCTGGCCACCGTCAAGGCGGGCGAGGTCTTTGGCGAGCTGGCCCTGGTGGATTTCGGCGAGCGCTCCGCCTCGGTCACCGCTACGGAAGCGTGCCGCCTGCTGCGTTTTGATCGGCTCGATGTGGTGAAGCTGTCGCCGCTGCTGCTCAGCAAGCTGTACCGCAATGTCGGCATGCTGATGGCGGCGCGCCTGCGCCAGACCAATAGCACGGTAACAGTGCTGCTGGCCGAAAAGCAGCATGAGGATGAAGCCGCCAGCCCCCCCGCGCCCGACAACGGCTTTGCCGCGCCGAGCCAGCGTACGGTGATTCGCCGTTGAATGGCGGGCGCAGCGCGTTTGTGTAGTGGCAACGTAGGCCACGCCGCCATCCCGGCGCGCGAGTTCGATCCACCGGCCATCTTCGTCGCCATGGGCGCCCGCCAACGCTGGCAAGACGGCGAACGCGTCACCCTGCTGGAGGATGGGCGAGTGATGGCCGAGCAAGTAGCGACAAATTCCTGTTTGGCATTTGAATACCGTATCTGCATCTGTAGGCGCGGCTTTAGCCGCGAACAGGCCGACATTTACGGCGAAAGCCGCTCCTGCTCCGCACAAACCTCATTGAATTCGAACAGTCGATGCCGTGGCAGAGCGCAGCACGGCAACGTGGCTTGGCCCTCGCCACGCCATCGCGTATGCTCGCGCGCCTGTGTCGGGCGAGGCGCCAAGCGGGCTTCACCCTCTGCGCTTGTCCGCCCGATCAGCTCGAAAACACCTTGCGCCACCATTGCGCAATGCTTCAGGAAACACGCTCGTGCCCTCTTTCTTCGCCCGCTGGATCTTGCTCCCCCTTCTTGCCTTACTGGTCATTACTTCCGCCGCCATGGCAGACGATGCCTGGACGCGCGGAGTGGGAATCGATGGTGCAACCCTCACTGCCTTGGTGAAGGACCGCAGTGGCAATCTTTATGCCGCAACGACCGATGGTGGTGTGTACAAGAGCAGCAATGGCGGCGACAGCTGGGCCACGGTGAATAACGGGCTGAGTAAGTTTGGCGACAATCCCTGGATTAACTCACTGCTGGCCGATCGCGCCGGCAATCTCTACCTAGCCCGTTACGATGGCGTGTATCGGAGTAGTAATGGCGGCGACAGCTGGACGGTGGCGAAGCGCGGGTTGGCAAATCCTGCTTT
>NZ_JAYRLZ010000446.1:0-1865 GCF_041904975.1 Chitinimonas sp.
CGTACCCCGAGCGCCAGCGCGGCCAGTGCCAGGGTGCCGGGCAAGGCCGATAGCAGGATCACCGCGCCTAAGGGTAGCTGGAAGCAGCTGAGTACCAGCGCTGCCAGCAAGGCGCCGCCAACGGCGCCGGCATTGTCGAAGGCGCGATGCAGGCCGAATGCCAGCCCGGACTGGGCGGCAGGTACGGCGTCGGCCAGCAGCGCATCGCGCGGCGCGCTGCGTATGCCCTTGCCGACCCGGTCCAGACAGCGCAGCAGCAAGATTTGTCCCCAGCCGCTGGCCAAGCCCATCAGCGGCCGCGCCAGATTCGACAGCGCATAGCCGGCCAGGGCAAACGGCTTGCGTCGCCCGAGCCGGTCGCTCTGCTGGCCGGCCCATAGCTTGATCAAGGCCGAAACCGCCTCGGCCAGCCCTTCGATCAGCCCCAGCGCAACCGCGCCGCTGGCGGTGCCGGCCAGTAGCAGCGGGATCAGCGGCGTGACCATTTCCGAAGCCAGATCATTGAAACAGCTGACCAGGCCGATAAAAACAACGGAGCGCGGAAGTTGGCGCAAGGCAGCAAGCATGGAAGGCTTTCGTGGGGTGGCCCGGCTGCGCTCAGGCATTACCAGGCGAAGTAGCGGCTACCTTCGCGTTTGAGCCAGTCGCGCTTTTGCTTCCAGTCCGGGCACACCGTGGCCACCAGCGCCCAGAAGCGCGGCGAGTGGTTCAGTTCCACCAGATGGCACAGCTCATGGATCACCACATAGTCGAGTACCGGTAGCGGCGCCTGCATAAGCCGCCAGTGCAGGCGGATGGTGCCGTGGGCGCTACAGCTGCCCCAGCGGGTGCCGGCGCTGGTCAGGGCAAAGGACTGGTAGTGCAGGTCGAGGCGCTGGGCCCATAGCGCCAGCCGTTCGGCCAGAAAACTGCGTGCTTCGCGGCGCATCAGCTTTTGCAAGGCTGGCGCCAGCTCTGCCGGGCTGCTTGCTGTCAGCCGCACTTCATCGGCGCTGACGCTGGCGCGGGCAAAGCCGAGGCGGATGATGCGCGGCTCGCCCAGCCAGCTCAGCTCGCTGCCCTTGGCAAGCGGCGCGATGCTGGCGCGGGTGGTTAATTCATCGAGTTTGCCGAGAATCCAGCCGGCTTTTTCTTGCAGGATGCTGTCGAGCTCGGCCAGCGGGAAACGGGTAGGCAGGGTGACCGACAGGCCATCGCGGGTGATTTTCAGCCCGACCGAGCGGCGCGCCGAGCGACTCAGGCTGACGGCAACCGTCTGCCCGGCCAGCTGGTAGTGCCGCACCGCCGGCGTCTGGGGGCCGGCGCTGGGTTTTTGTTCAGGCCACCAGCGGGCCATGGACGTCTTCCGGCTGCTTGTTGGCCGGCCACATCGGGCCCACCCCGCTGATGCGCACCATCTCGGCCTCGATCCAGTTTTCCACCTCGCGGCTGACTTCAGCGGCGCTCTTGCCGGCGGTGCTGATCGGCTTGCCGATCGATAGGGTCATCTCGCCCGGATACTTCAAAAAGCTGTTACGTGGCCAGAATTCGCCGGAATTGACTGCCACCGGCACCACCGGTACACCGGCATCGCAGGCGAGGCGGGCGCCGCCCTGCTTGTACTTGCCGCGCTTGCCGGCCGCCACCCGCGTGCCTTCCGGGAAGATGACGATCCAGGCACCGGCCTTGAGCCGCTCGCCTCCCTGTTGCAATAGCTGGCGGCTGGCCAGCTGGGCGTTGGCACGATTCAGTGCGATAGGCCGCAAGCTCCACATGCCCCAGCCGAAGAACGGTATCCACAGCAGCTCGCGCTTCACCACCCAGGCAGTGAGCGGCAGCATGCTTTGCAGTGCCATGGTTTCCCAGGCCGACTGGTGCTTGCTCAT
>NZ_JAYRLZ010000150.1:0-10281 GCF_041904975.1 Chitinimonas sp.
GGCGGTGGCGGGCGGCCGCTACAACGGCCGCGTGCTGCGCAGCGGCAGGCGGGAAAGCAGTATCGAGCGCTGGCAACGCTGGCTGGGCGGCCCGCGTCAAACCGGTTTGGCCGGCAAGGATGACGAAAAGTCGCTACGCCGCCTCGGCGCGCCTGCCTTGGCCGAGGCACAAAAGCAGCCCTATCCCTTGCCAGCGCTATTCAGCCTGCTCGACACCCTGCTGGAAGCACGCAGCCGGCTGATGCGGCAGCGGCGCGAGCAATTGGCCGCCGCCAAGGCGCAGGCCCTGCAGCAGGTCAACGCGCGGCTCAGCGCCGACAAGGCGCGGCGCGGGGTGATCAGCTTCAATGATCTGCTGCTGGCGCTGTCCGCCGCCCTGCGCGGCCCGCATGCTCAGGAACTGGCGCGCCTGCTCGGCACGCGCTACCACGCCGCCCTGATCGATGAATTCCAGGATACCGACCCACTGCAATTCGGCGTGTTCGAGCGGATTTTCGTCACACAGCACAAGGGCGCAAGCGACAAATCTGCCTGCATCTTTCTGGTCGGCGACCCCAAGCAGGCGATCTATTCCTTCCGCGGTGCCGATCTGTATGCCTATCTCGATGCGCGCCAGCGTGCTGCCACCCGCCATACCCTGACCACCAACCGCCGCTCGGTGCCGCCGCTGGTGGACGGCGTATCGCAATTGTTTGCGCAGGCCAAGGCGCCCTTCCTGCTCGATCAGCTCGACTATCCGCCAGTGGATGCGCTGGATGACAAGGCCAGCCTGCGTATCGATGGCGCAGCGCAGCCGGCGCTAAGCTGGGCCTGGCTGGATGAGGCGGCCAGCAGCAAGGAGCAGGGCCTGCGTGAAGCCTGCACGCAATCGGCCGATGCGATTGCCCGCCTGCTGGCGCTGGGCAGCAGCGGCCGCGCCCTGCTGGGCGAGCGGCCGGTCAGCGCCGGCGATATTGCGGTGCTGGCCGCCTCGCACCACCAGATCAGCGCCGTGCAGGCGGCCTTGCGCGACCGTGGCATCGCCAGCGTGCGCATTGGCCGCGACAGCGTATTCGGCACGGAAGAAGCGCAGGCGCTATTGCAGGTGCTGCTGGCCCTGCTGGAACCGGGCGATCGCCAGGTACGCGCCGTACTGGCCAGTCACTTGGGTGGCTTGCACGCCGCCGCATTGCAATCGCTGGCCGCCGATGAGGCCGCCTGGGATGCGCTGCTGGCGCAATATCGCCATTGGCAGCAGCTCTGGCAGCGACGCGGCCTGCTGGCGGCGCTGGAGGGCTGGCTGCTCGACAGCGGCGTGGCCGAGCGTCTGGCCGACTGGCAGGATGGCGAGCGCCGGCTGGCCAATCTCTTGCACCTGTTCGAGCTGGTGGAGCAGGAAGCGCGACAGCGCCATGGCATGCATGCCCTGATCAACTGGTATCGCAGCGCGCTGGCCGGTGGCAGCGAAGAAACCGACACCCGACTACTGCGCCTGGAAAGCGATGCGGCACGGGTACGACTGGTGACCATCCACGCCTCCAAAGGCCTGCAATACCCGATCGTGTTCTGCCCCTTCCTGTGGGACGGCAAGCGCGACGAGGCGCTCTACGACGCTGCCCAGCTCAGCGAGGACGATAGCCTGGCGCTGGCCCATGATGCCGATGGCACAGCGGTGCTGGACTTCGGCAGCCCGCAACGGCCGATGCGGCTGGCACAGGCACGCCGCGAGCGGGTGTCGGAGCGCCTGCGCCTGTTGTATGTAGCGCTGACCCGCGCCGAATCGCAGCTGGTGCTGCACTGGGGTGCAGTCAGCGGCGCCGACACCTCGGCGCTGGGCTGGTTGCTGGCCGGTGGTGAGCAGCAGGATCTCGATGCCAGCCAGTGGCAGGCGCGGCTTAATGCCCTGCTGGAGCAACACGCCGGCACCATGGGCTGGCTGACCTTGCCGGCCGATACCGGCAGCGCGGTGATGGCCGCGCCGACACCGGTTCCACAAGTGGCCCGCCTGAACCGCCACTTGCGCTGGCGCTGGCAGATGAGCAGCTTTTCCAGCCTCACCGCCGGCCTGCATGACGAGCGCCCCGACCATGACGCCGGCGCAGCACCCGTGCTCGACACTGTGCCGGAGGCCGACACCGAGTCGGCGCCAGCCCCGGTGTATTACCGCGATATCGCCACCTTCCCGGCCGGCGCCCATGCCGGGGTGATGCTGCACAGCGTGTTCGAGGAGTGGGACTTCGCCCGCGAGGATCAAGACGCCCTGCGCGACCATGCGACGCAGATGCTGGAGAAGCACGGCTTCGATAGCGCCTGGGCCGATGGCATCGCCAATCTGGTGAATACCACCCTGCATAGCGCCATCACCCCGTTTGGCGACCGCCTGCACGGCTTGGGCAAGCGCAAGAAGCTGGTGGAGCTGGAATTCACCTTCAGCCTGCGCCCGTTTGCCTGGCCGCAGCTGCAAGGCCTGCTGTCGCGACCCGAATACGGCCTGCCAGCGAGCTTTGCCCAGGCAGCGCGCCAGCTGCGCAGCGAGGTCGCCAGCGGCTATCTGAAAGGCTTTATCGACCTGAGCTGCGAATTGGGCGGGCGCTACTGGGTGCTCGATTACAAATCGAACAAGCTCGGAACATCGCCCGCCGATTACACGGCAACTGCGGTAGAAGCCGCCATGGCGAACGAACACTACTATCTGCAGGCACTGATCTACTGCGTGGCCCTGCATCGCTACCTGAAATGGCGCCGGCCCGACTACGACCATGCGCACCACTTCGGTGGCGCCAGCTACCTATTCCTGCGCGGCCTCGACCCTGCCGTGCCGCTGCAGGGGGTGTGGGCCTACACACCACCGCTGTCACTGCTGGAAGCGCTGGAGCAGCTGTTATGTGGGGGCTGATATGCCATTGACTGCCAACCAGAGCGCATGCTTTGCCCGCGATGGCTTTGTCTCACTCGGTAGCTGCCTGCCGCAGGAATTACTGCACCGGCTCGAGCAGCAGCTGAGCGCACTACACGGCGGCCGCTGGCATGGCGTTCGCGATGCGCTCGACACCGTGCCGGCCGTTGCGGAACTGGCCAACTCTGCCCAGATGCATGAGCTGGCCGCCGCCTGTGCCGGCGCGCCAGTGCGCCTGGCCCGCGTGCTGCTGTTCGACAAGCAGGCCGGCCGCAACTGGCTGGTGAGCTGGCATCAGGACCGTACCATCGTGGTCGATCGCCGGCTCGATCTACCCGGCTGGGGCCCTTGGTCGCGCAAGGAAGGGCAATGGCATGTGCAACCACCGCCTGCCATCTTGCAGGCGATGGTCACCCTGCGCCTGCATATCGATGCGACGAATGCCGACAACGGCTGCCTGCGCGTGATTGCCGGCTCGCACCTTGCCGGTCTGATAGCCGAAGCCGACGTCGGCGCAGCAGTAGCGGCCGGCCAGGAGACGCTACTGACCATGCAGGCTGGCGAGCTGCTCGCCATGCGGCCCTTGCTGCTGCATGCCTCCAGCAAGGCGCGCCAGCCCGGCCATCGACGGGTGGTGCATCTGGAGTATTGTGCGGCCCCCTTGCCCGCCGGGCTCGAATGGGCCTGCTCCGTCGCGCCCGCTGTAACCACCTCACTACAAAGCCCTGCATGAACTACAGCCCGCTTTCTGCGCTCACGGTCGAATTATGCGACTGGCTACACCAGCGTTTCCCGACGGCGCCTGCCAGCGCCCATGCCGCCGCCAGCCTGTGCGCGCAGCGTGCCAGTGAGGGCCATGTGTGTATCAATCTGGCGCAAGAGGCTGGCACAAACTGGCAGGGCGAGACCTTGCCCGAGCTGGCCGACTGGCTGGATGCGCTGGACCCGTGCCCATTTATTGCCCGCGCGGGTGGTTTTGCGCCGCTGATACGCGATGGCGATCGGCTTTACCTGGGCCGGCTATGGGCCGATGAGGTAGCGCTGGCCGCCGCCCTGCTGGCGCGTGCCGGCTCCAGCAAGCACGATGAGGCAACCATCCATGCCGCCTTGGCGCCGTGGTTTGGCGATGGCGCGGCCGACCAGAGCCAGCGACAGGCTGCCGCCATTGCCCTGGGCCATCGCATCGCGGTGATCGCCGGCGGCCCCGGCACCGGCAAGACTACTACCGTAGCCAAGTTGCTGGCCGCTCAAGCCAGCCTTAGCCCCGGCTTGCGTATCCAGCTGGCAGCGCCTACCGGCAAGGCGGCGGCGCGCATGGTGGAAGCGCTCGAAGGCGCCAAGGCGCGCCTGGGGCTGGACCTTGCCACGCAGGCCGCCTTGCCCGATAGCGCCACCACTTTGCACCGCCTGCTCGGCTTCCGCCCCGATAGCGCCACGCCGCGCCATGGCCCGGACAACCCGTTGGCGCTGGACCTCGTGGTGGTGGACGAAGCGTCGATGATCGACCAGGCCCTGTTCACCAGCCTGCTGGCGGCACTGCCGGCGCGGGCGCAGCTGATTTTGCTGGGCGACCCGCATCAGCTCGCCTCGGTGCAGGCGGGCAGCATCTTCAGCGAACTGGTCAGTCTTGCCGATAGCGGGCCGGCCTCGCCTTTGGCGGCCGGTATCGCCCGGCTCACCGTCAGCCACCGCTTTGGCGGCGCCATCGGTGAATTGGCCGGACTGAGCCTGCGCGGCGAGGTGGCAGCGGCGCTGAATCTGCTGAAAGCCGCGCCAGACGGCCTGCGCTGGCAGGCCGGCCGGATGGCGCAGTGGCAAGCCGAACTGTTGGCGCAGTTAGCGACGGCACTGCCTGGCTACCGGCAGGCCGTGTCAGCCAGCCAGCCGGACGAGGCCTGGCAGCACTTCAATCGGCTGCGCCTGCTGTGCGCACTGCGTGAAGGACCGTGTGGCGTCGATGCGATCAACCGGCTGATCGAACAGCAGCTATGGCGCGATGCTCAGCGCCACGATGCGCGCCATGCGCCCTGGTATGCCGGCCGCCCGGTAATCATCCGCAGCAATGCCCCGGCACTGGGGCTGGCCAATGGCGATATCGGCCTGACACTCGCCACTGCCGAAGGCCTGCGCGTGTTTTTCCCATCCGGCACTGGCTGGCGCGCACTGGCACCCGGCCGCCTGCCGGCTCACGACACGGCTTTTGCCCTGACCGTGCATCAGGCACAAGGCTCGGAATTCGATGCGATATGGCTGCTGTTGCCCGATGACGATGCGGCGGTGCTCAATCGCAACCTGATCTACACCGCCCTGACCCGCGCCAGAAAACAGGTGTGGCTCTGGGGTTCGGCCAGCACCCTGGCTACCGCCCTGGAACGCAATCCGCGCCGCGAAAGCGGCCTGGCGGCGCGCTTGATCGGCACCCCGGCCCACCTATGATGTGATTTCCCCTCACCCATGCGCAGGAGTGCATCATGGCAAACCCGGTAGGCTGGTTCGAAATCTATGTGCAGGACATGGCACGTGCCCGTGCTTTTTATGAAGCGGTTCTCGCTGTCACCCTCAGTCCGCTGGATATGCCTGGCATGGAAATGCTGGCCTTCCCGATGGATAACGCGCAATTCGGTGCATCAGGCGCGCTGATCCGCATGGACGGCGTGCCCTCCGGCGGCAATAGCGTGATGGTGTATTTCAGCTGCCAGGACTGCGCCATCGAGGCGGCTCGCATCGGTGCAGCTGGCGGCAAGCTGCAGCAAGAAAAAACCGCAATAGGGCAGTATGGGCATATCGCATTGGGCGTCGACCCCGACGGCAATATGTTCGGCCTGCATTCAATGGCCTGATCGAGGCTTGGTGGCTGGTTCAGCGCGCCCGTTGTGCCAGCCATTGCTCCAGCTGCGCGGCGGCCATCGGCCGGGCGAACAGATAGCCCTGCGCCACCTCGCAACCCTCGGCGCGCAAAAATTCCAGCTGATCGACGGTTTCCACCCCTTCGGCCACCACGGTCAGGCGCAGGCTCTGGCCAATCCGCACCACCGCACTGGCGAGGGCGCGGTCTTCATGGTCGTCGCTCAGATCGCGCACAAAACTCTGGTCCAGCTTGAGCTCGCTGACCGGAAAGCGCTTCAGATAACCGAGGCTGGAGTAACCGGTGCCGAAGTCATCGACCGCCAGTGCCACCCCCATGCCATCGAGTTCGCCCAGGGCGGCGATAGTGTCGTCGGCCCGCTCCATCATCAGGCTTTCGGTGATTTCCAGGGTCAGGCGCTCCGGCCCGAGGCCATGCTGATTCAGAGCCGCACGCACCAGGGCTGGCACATCGCCATGGCGGAACTGCCGCATCGACAGATTCACCGCCACCCGTGGCAGCACGAGGCCGGCAGCCTGCCAGGCGGCCATCTGCCGGCATGCCTCGTTCAGTACCCAGTTGCCCACCGCATCGATCAGGCCTGATTCTTCTGCCACCGGAATGAACCGGGCTGGCGAAATCATGCCCCATTGCGGATGCTGCCAGCGCACCAGCGCTTCCAGTCCATACAGCAGGCCTTTCTCCACGGTCAGCTGCGGCTGGTAGTGCAGCAGCAATTCACCGGTCTGCAGTGCCTGGCGCAGGGCGGATTCCAGCTCCAGACGCTCGGCCGCGTGTTCATTCATATCGTGCCGGTAAAAGCAGAAGGCATTGCGGCCTCGCTCCTTGGCCCGGTACATGGCGGTATCGGCATGCTTGAGCAAGGTGGTGTAATCGAGGCCATCGCAGGGGGACAAGGCAATGCCCAGGCTGGCCGAGCCATTGAGCGTGACCGCCTCCATCTCGACCGGTTGTGCGGCTGCGGCGATCAGCTTTTCGGCCACTGCCGCCGCGCCCTCCGCATCGCAGGCGGGCAGCAGCAGCACGAACTCATCGCCACCCAGGCGGCACACCGTATCTGATTCGCGTACCGCAGCACCCAGTCTATTGGCCACCACCTGCAGCAGGCGATCGCCCACCGCGTGGCCCAGGGTATCGTTGATGGTCTTGAAGCGGTCCAGATCGAGAAACATCAGCGCCAAGGGCGTACCATCGCGTTGGGCTGCCAGCAAGGCCAGCTCGACCCGGTCGGCCAGCAGGGCGCGGTTGGGCAGGCTGGTCAGCGGGTCGTAAAACGCCAGGCTGTGTACGCGCGCTTCTGCTTCGCGATGCTCCATGGCGATGCCGGCCAGATGGGTGCAGGTATCCACCACCTTGCGGTGAAAGGCATCTGGGGCGCGAGCTTCGCCGAAATACAGGGCAAAGGTGCCCAATACCCGACCATCGCTGGCACGGATCGGCGTAGACCAGCAAGCGCGCAGGCCATGAGCCAGCGCCAGCGCCTGATAGTCCTGCCAACGCGCGTCGGTGGCGATATCGTCCACTTCGACCGAACGGTTGAGAAACGCAGCCGAGCCGCAACAGCCGACCTCCGGGCCGATGGTCAAGCCGTCGACCGCCTGTATGAATGCGCGCGGCAAGCTCGGTGCAATGCAATGGAACAGGCGATCGCCCTGCAGCAGCAAAATCGAGCAGCGCGCCTCCGGCACCAGCTGTTCAAGCATTTTCACCATGCCAAGCAAGACCTGATCGAGCGGAAAACCGGCGGCCTGCTCCTCCAGCACCTTGTGCTGCAGGTTCAACAGGCCCTCGGCACGCAATTGCTCGCCAATATCGTGCGCATAAGCGACCAGAAAGGTTTCGCCATCGAATTGCATCTGGCTGACCTGTACCTCGATAGCGATGGTCTGCCCCTCGGCACCGAGTACCTCGGTGCGGAAGGTACGGTCGATGGCGATATCGAGGCGGCGCCACTGTGCCTGCCAGTCAGCCACGGCCAGTTGCGGGCAGAAGTCCTTCAAGGGGCGGCCGAGGATATCGGCACGCAAGCGACCCAACAGGCGCGCGGTGCCGGCATTGGCATAGCGGATGCGCCCGCCGGCATCGACCAGGGCGATGGCCAGATGCGCCTGTTCGACCAGAAACTGGATGCGGCGTAATTCCTTTTCGGCCCGACGCTGGCGGTCGATATCGTGAATGATGGAATACAGCAAGGCGCGGCCCGCCACCGATACCGGGTTGGAATGCACCTCCACCTCGCGTACCTCGCCATCCTTGAGGCGGTGCCTGAACACAAAGTAGTTGCGCTGTTCCAGCTGGGCCCGCGCCATCTCCTGCCGGATCGCTGCTTCATCAAGCACATTGATCTGCTTGATATTGAGCTGGTCGAATTCTTCCTTGCTGTAGCCATAGAAATGGCGGGCGGAGGCATTGGCGGCGACGATCTCGCCGCTATGTGGATCGATCATCAGCTTGATGGCCTGGCTACGCTCGAACAGCTCGCGGAAGGTGCGCTCGCTGCGGATCACCTCGATTTCGGCGGCCTTGCGCCAGCTGATATCGCTGACAAACCAGGCGCTTCCGAGGCTATGGCCAGCATCATCCTGGACGGGCGATATGGAAGCTTCGGCCCAGAAACTCACGCCGTCACAGCGACGCAACTGCATTTCTTCGGTTACTGCGGTGCCATTGCCACTGCGGGCCAGGCAGTCATCCAGCACGTGCAGGCTCTGCGGATCTACAAAGTCAGCCGCCACCCGCCCGTTCATCCGGCTTTGACCAAGCCCGAGCAGCTGCGCCATGCGGGCATTCATAAAGCGGGTATGACCTCGGGTATCGAGCATCCATACCCCGCACTGCGTCTGCTCGATCAGCCGCTGGAACAGGGCAGGATTGTCGTCTCCAACACCATCTGAGTGCATGGCACCGCTTCCCGGCTATGCAATACCGCCTTGCAGATCTGGATTGGTCACGATAGCAGGCTCGAAACAGGCCGGACCTCACCTGGCTGCCATCGCACTACGCTGCGGATTCGCAGCGTTTCTTCAATCGCGCCAGTCAAGCAGCGCGGACGCTGTTATTTATAGCTTTGAATTGCCGAACCGGCACAGGTGCATGCTTGTTGCGGTCAGATGGCCGCAGCGCGATAGCGGTGAAAGGCTGCCGGCGCCTGTTCGGCGCGATCGAAACTGACGAATTCCCACGCCTCGCTGTCGGCCAGCAGGGCGCGCAGCAGCTTGTTGTTCATGGCATGCCCCGATTTGAAGCCTTCAAACGCAGCAATCAAGGGGTAGCCGAGGATATACAGGTCGCCAATGGCGTCGAGTATCTTGTGGCGGACGAATTCATCTTCGAAGCGCAAGCCGCCCTGGTTCAATACCCGGTATTCGTCGAGGACGATGGCGTTTTCCATGCTGCCGCCACGACCTAGATTATTGGTGCGCATATATTCGACTTCATGCATGAAGCCGAAGGTGCGGGCGCGCGCCACTTCCTTGATATAGGAAGTCTCGGCAAAGTCCAGCTCCACCGTCTGCGCCGCCTTCTTGAAAGCCGGGTGATTGAACTCGATGCCGAGTTTGACCTTGTAACCCTCATGCGGGCTCAAGCGCACCCATTTATCGCCTTCCACCGCCTCCACCATGCGCTTGACGCGCACATAGCGTTTTTTGGCCGGCTTTTGCTCCACCACGCCAGCTTGCTGGATCAGGTAAAGAAACGGCGCGGCGCTGCCGTCCATGATCGGCATTTCCTGGGCACTGACATCCACCAGCACATTGTCGATGCCAAGCCCGGCAAAGGCCGACATCAGATGCTCGATGGTACCGACCCGCACATCGTCCTTCACCAGGGTGGAGGACAGCCGCGTGTCGTTGACCAGATCGGGTCCGACGCGGAAACCCGGTTGACCGGGCAGATCCACCCGGCGGAACACGATGCCATGGTCGGCCGGAGCCGGCGTCAGGGTCAGTTCGACCTTATCACCGGAATGCAGGCCGACACCGACGGCTTTGATGGGGCTGGCAACAGTACGCTGGTAGATCATGAGCTGCTTCTCGTTCAAACGGGGTCGGCGGTGCGCCGGCCGGGCAACCTGCGCCCCTGCCGACCTGAACTGCCCCCAATTCCAAAGGGAGCGAATCCCTCGATTTTGCCATATCGCAAAATCGATCCTGATTGAACTTGGCTATCGGTGTAATGTGAAACGTGAAAGGTGATGCCTTGCTTCGCAAGGCTTGTGAAACGTGGGATGACTGCAATCGCTGCAGCCACCAGTCACGTTTCACCTTTCACTTTTCACCGCCGCACCTAGTCCGCCTGCTTGCGCAGGAAAGCCGGGATATCCATATCACCGCCGGCAAACACCGTACCGCGTGGCGATTCGACTGCGGCGCCAAGGGCAGCGGCGCGGCGGCCGTTGCGGAACACGGCGGGTTGGTCGTATTGCTCGTAGTCCATCGCGGCCGGCATATCGTCGGTGCCGGTGCGGTGTACCACATGCAGGTTCGGCTGCTTCTTTGCCTCGCGACCGCCGAGACCGGTGGCCACCAGGGTGACGCGA
>NZ_JAYRLZ010000447.1:0-1833 GCF_041904975.1 Chitinimonas sp.
AACAGGCCGGCGATCTTCAACTCGTAGCGGTCGCGCTCGGTCATATGGAACTGCTTGAACGGGCCATAGGTGACCCGGCTCACCGCCTCGGCCAGCAGCATAGTCAGGGCCGGTACCCGTTCGCAGTGGCCGCCGGTATAGGGCGATTTGTCGTCGATGGCGGTGTTGATCAGACTGATCAGCGATTCGAACAGCGATTCGAGCTGGTTGATCAGCTGGCGGTTGGTCAGGGCGATGGCGGCTTGCGAGGCAAGCGACTCGACCAGGCGCTGGTCCTGCTCACTGAAGGCAACGATGTCGCCATCGGCGGCGGTGGCATTGATCAGCTGCAGCACGCCGATGATTTCGTTCTCGTGATTTTTCAGCGGAACGGTAAGGAAGGATTTGGAACGGTAGCCGGTGCTTTCGTCAAAGCGGCGCGTGCCGGAAAAATCGTAGCCATGGGCGGTGTAGGCATCGGCGATATTGATGGTTTCGCCATACAGGGCAGCGCAGGACACCACATTGTGGGTATTGGGCGTGCCATCGGCGAGGTGCAGCGGTATCGGGGCGAACGGCGGCTTTTTGCCCGAAGAGCCGCCCAGGGCGATGCCAAGCGACTGGGTGACGACGATCTCGAAGCGCAATACATCCTGGTCGGCCAGGTAGACGGTGCCGGCGTCGGCATTCACCAGTTTTTTCGATGCGAGCAGGATCAATTCGACCAGCCGGGTGATATCGCGCTCCGACGACAGGGCAATGCCGATGGCGTTGAGCATTTCCAGGCGCTGGTTCAGGGCATCGGCGCTGTGCATGGTGGTACTCCTGCGGTCACTACTTGATGCAGACGGCGCGTACCTGGTGCAGGTCGGTGATGCCTTGCATCACTTTCTCGATACCGTCCTGCTTGAGGGTGCGCATGCCTTCATCCAGGGCAATGGCAAACAGCTCGGCAACCCTGGCATGGCTCTGGATGGCTTTTTTTACCGGATCGGTGCCGACCAGCAACTCATGCAGGCCGACCCGGCCCTTGTAGCCGGTGCCGCCGCAGGCATCGCAGCCTACCGGCTTGTACAGGGTGAATTTGCCATCCTTGTCGGCAAAATCGCGGCGCCATTCCTCCAGCAGCTGCTTTTGCGCGGCGGCCGGGTCGCGGGTCCAGCTGGCGGTATTGGCCAGTTCGCTCGAATACTCGGCCAGGATCATCTTCAGCTCATCTGCTTCCGGGTGATAAGCCTGTTTGCATTTGCACAGCCGCTTGGCCAGGCGCTGCGCCAGGATGCCAAGCAGGGCATCGGCGAAGTTGAACGGGTCCATGCCCATGTCCAACAGGCGGATGATGGACTCGGGCGCCGAATTGGTGTGCAGGGTGGCCAGCACCAGGTGGCCGGTCAGCGAGGCCTCGATGCCGGTGCTGGTGGTTTCCTTGTCGCGCATTTCACCGACCATGATCACATCGGGGTCGGCCCGCAAAAAGGCCTTCATGGCAGTGGCAAAGTTCAGTCCGGCCTTCGGGTTCATCTGCACCTGGCGCAGGCCCTTCTGGGTGATTTCCACCGGGTCTTCGGCGGTCCAGATCTTGGTTTCCGGCGTGTTGAGGAATTTGAGCACCGAATGCAAGGTGGTGGTTTTGCCCGAGCCGGTCGGGCCGCAGACAAAGAACAGCCCATAGGGCTTGGAAATCACCTTGCGCAAGGTCTCGTCATTGCGCTTGGAAAAGCCCATCTTCTCCAGCGGCAATGGCTCGCCCGAGGCGAGGATACGCATCACCATATCCTCGAGGCCGCCGGCGGTGGGGATGGTGGCGACGCGCAGCTCGATATCGAGCGGGCCGTATTTCTTGAATTTGATCTT
>NZ_JAYRLZ010000448.1:0-1820 GCF_041904975.1 Chitinimonas sp.
AACCACCCTTGGCTTCACAGCTTGCTGGCGCCCGGCTACAAGGCGGTGGATATCTTCTTTATCCTCAGCGGCCTGATTCTTGCCGTGGTGTATCGCGACCTGCGCTGGACTCCCGCGCCGCGCTTTATGCTGCGGCGGGTGTTCCGCGTCTACCCGCTGCATATCGTTGCCTTGGTGGTCTTGATCCTGGCGGTGAGCTGGCCGGCCTTTCTGCCCGGCTACTTCGTCAGCCCGGCCTTTGGTGCGTCGGTGCTGATCGTGCAGCCTTACTGGCCATCGCAAGCGGCGCAGAATCCGCCCGCCTGGTCGATCGGTGTGGAAATGCTGTGCTATCTGCTGTTTCCAGCCGCCATGGCCCTGTTGCGCAGCATCGGACAACGTCGCCACGCGCTGTATTCGCTGGTGGCGGTACTCGCGCTAGTGCAGCTCTGGGTGCAGTTTCACTATCTGGGCATCACGACCGGCATTGGCGCCATCGTGCGCGGCCTCGCCGGGTTCTCACTCGGCATGGCCATCGCCCGGCTGGCTGGCCAGCTCACTTTGTCGGCCCGCTGGGCCAGTCGCATCGAACTACTCGCCTGTGCCGGCATCGCTATGGCGATCTGCCTCAAGCAAGAGCACTGGATCGCCAGCTGGGCGGCACTGCTGTTGTTTTGCCTGTATTTCGACCAAGGTGTGGTGGCGCAGCAGCTGCGTAAGCCGCTGTGGCTATGGCTGGGCAATATCTCGTTTTCGGTCTACCTGATCCACTACCCGCTGCTGATGGTGGCCAAAAAGATGCCCTGGCTGGAGGGGCTGCTGCACGGCGGCTTTGCCGGCAAGCTCGCCTACTATGCGCTGCTGACCGGCGCGCTGCTCTTGATCAGCAGCTTGAGCTACCGCTATCTGGAACAGCCATGCCGCAAGATCCCCGACTGGCTGCTGGGCCGCGCCAACCGCCAGCAGCAAGCGGCCGCCGGCTAGTCGCGCGTATGCCAGCCCTCGGGCAATTGCAGCCATGCTGCCTTGTTGGCGTGGCTGACTGAATAGTCTGGCGCAGGCAGATCTTCCCCGGCAAAGCAGCCGCCAGCGATGCCGATCAGCTCGGGCAAAGTGGAGACATACCAGAACAGCGTGGTACCGCAGCGAGCGCAGAAATGGCGCCGCTGATCATGGTTCTGCGCCTGGTGGTGAAAGGCATACACCAAGGTTTCGCCGCTGATCTCGACCACGCTTGCCTTCGGAAAATACATCGATCGGCCAAAGGCGCTGCCGGTGCGGCGCTGGCAGTTCTGGCAGTGACACACACCATTCATGCGCGGCTGCCCACTCACGGTGATTCGCGTCGCATCACAGGCACAGCGCGCGGTATGCAATGGCAGTTCACTCATGGCTTGGCGGGCAGCAAGGCAGCCAACTCGGCGGGGAGCACATGGCCGGGCCAGCGTTGGTGAATGGCCAGCGCCAGCCGGCGCGCCTCGTCCAGCTTGCCTTGTTTGAGCGCTGCCAAGGCCTTGTTTTGCTGCTCATTCAAGCTCAGGGCAGCATCTTCCTGAATGGAAGCCGCTTCCTTGAGTTTGCTCGACGCCATCTCGAGTTTTCCGGACCTTTGCTCCGCGCCTGCCACCGCACGCGGCGCAGCCGGCAGTGAAGCAGCAGTTGCCGGGGCTGGCGGTACCGGCGCTTCCACCACCGGCGCCTCGGCAGCAGCCAGCCGCGATTCCGCCGGACTGCTTCGCCCGCCTTCCGGGCGAGCGGGCGATGATGCAGGCGGAGCCGGGGGCTCTTTCGCAGCGAGATTGATCGACGAGCCGGTCACTTCGATCCTGTCTGCACGGCTT
>NZ_JAYRLZ010000151.1:0-10070 GCF_041904975.1 Chitinimonas sp.
CATCGGCGGGGTGACGGAATAGCGCTGCCGCATCGGCACGCGCTGCACGGGCGATATGGGCAAGTACCCGCTCTACGGTCTCGCGCGTAGGGTCGGTAATCAACTGCCCAACCGCATCCAGCGCTTCCAGGTAATCACGGGTCGCTATGTGTTGGGGAGTCAGTGCGTCGTCGATATCGCGACGGGCGGTCATCTGTTTCTCCTGCCCCGGCCTGGGGCGAACGGCCATCTTACTCCCAAAGCGCCGTCATGATGATTGCATAAATCAGCCGCAATGCGTCGAGTGATAGATTCGACACGTTCGCGGCCGACCGGTTTTCCGGATTACTCGACCGCCTCGGCGGCAATTTGCTCCGGCGTCTTGACCACTACACTGTAACCGCATTCCTTTTGCGGGCAGACCTTTTCCAGCCCGCGCCGCTTGGTGGTCTTGAGTGTCAACACCGGCCACTGGCAATTCGGGCAGGTTTCGGCAATCGGCGGATTCCAGGTGGCATAGGTGCACTTGGGATAGGTGTTGCAACTGTAAAACAGCTTGCCGTAACGTGACTTGCGTTCAATCAACATGCCGGCCTTGCATGTCGGGCAGCTTACACCGGTGTCCTTGGGCTTTTCCAGCGGCTCGATATGCTTGCATTTGGGATAGTTGGCGCAACCGATGAACTTGCCGTAGCGCCCGGTCTTCACCACCAGCTGACCGCCATCGTTCGGGCATACCCGGTCCTCGATGACCTGCACCGCCTCTTCCGCCTTTTGCTCGGCGCTCTCGGCGGTTTCGTTCATATCGCGGGTATAGTCGCATTCCGGGTAACCGGTACAGCCGACAAAGCGGCCGCGCTTGCCCAGGCGGATGGTCAGGCCCTTGCCGCATTTCGGGCAGGCTTCGTCCAGCGCCTCATGGGTGACTTCGCTGCGTTTGAGGGCCTTCTTTTCCTCGACCTGCTGCGAAAAGCCGCCCCAGAATTCCTCCATCACCGGAATCCAGTCGCGCTCGCCATTGGAAATTTCGTCGAGCTTGTCTTCCAGCTTGGAGGTGAACTGGTAGTCCACATACTGGGCGAAATGGTCGGTGAGGAATTTATTCACCACTTCACCGGTGTCGGTGGGCGAAAAACGTTTCTTGTCGAGGATCACATACTCGCGATCCTTCAGCGTCGAGATGATCGAGGCATAGGTCGATGGCCGGCCGATGCCGAATTCTTCCAGCGCCTTGACGAGGCTGGCTTCAGAGAAGCGCGGTGGTGGCTGGGTGAAGTGCTGCTCGCCACTGAGCTGGTCTACCGGCAGGCTCTCGCCTGCTTCCAGCGGCGGCAGCTTGGCATTGTCGTCGTCCTCGGCGTCATCGACGTCCTCTTCATACACCGCCAGAAAGCCGGCAAACACCAGCACCTGGCCGGTGGCGCGAAATACCGCCTCGCCCACGCTGATATCAACACTGGTGGTATCGAATTTGGCCGGCGACATCTGGCTGGCCAGGGTGCGCTTCCAGATCATCTCGTAGAGCTTGAACTGCTCGGCGCTCAGATACGCCTTCACCGACTCCGGCGTGCGGCTGATCGAGGTGGGGCGGATCGCCTCGTGCGCTTCCTGCGCGTTCTTGGCCTTGCTTTTGTAAACCGGCGGATTGGCCGGCAGCGATTCGGCATCGAAGGTGGCGGCAATGTAGTCGCGGATCTCCGTCACCGCCTCATTGGCCAGTGCTACCGAGTCGGTACGCATATAGGTGATCAGACCGGTGGTGCCATCGCCCAGCGCAATGCCTTCATACAGCTGCTGTGCCGTGCGCATGGTGCGATCGGTGGTCATGCCCAGCTTGCGCACCGCCTCCTGCTGCATGGTCGAGGTGGTAAACGGCGCGGTCGGATTGCGGCTCTTGCGCTTTTTCTCGACATGGCTGACCGCCGCCGGCTGGCCTTCCAGCGCCTTGAGGATGCTGGCTTGCTCCGCCTCGTTGGGAATATCGAACTGTTCAAGTTTCTTGCCGCGCCATTCATTGAGGCGGGCTGAGAACTTGGTTTTGCCCTTGTGGCTATCCAGATGCACCGTCCAGTATTCCTGGGCGACAAAGGCGCGGATTTCCTTTTCGCGCTCGCAAATCAGGCGCAGGGCCGGGCTTTGTACCCGACCGGCCGACAGGCCTGAGCGTACCTTGCGCCACAATAACGGCGACAGATTGAAGCCCACCAGATAATCGAGCGCACTGCGCGCCTGCTGGGCATTCACCAGATGATTGTCGACATCACGCGGATTGGCGACGGCGGCCTTGACCGCCGTTTCGGTAATCTCGTGGAACACCACCCGCTTGACCAGCTTCTGGTCGAGCACCTTCTTGCCCTTGAGGATTTCCAGCAAATGCCAGGAAATCGCCTCGCCTTCGCGGTCCGGGTCAGTTGCCAGATAGACATTCTGGGCGGCTTTCACGGCGCTGATGATCGCGTCGACATGCTTGGCGTTCTTGGCAATGATCTGGTACTTCATGGCGAAGTCGTGATCGACATCGACCGAGCCGTCCTTGCGCACCAGGCCACGGACATGGCCGTAGGAGGCAAGGATTTCAAAATCCTTGCCCAGATATTTTTTCAGCGTTTTCGCCTTGGAAGGCGACTCAACGATCAATAGATTGTCAGCCATGGGGGCTCCGCGATTGCGGGTTAATTCGGGGTGGGCGCGAGCTGTCGCGTCGCCTCGAACGAGTCTTCGTGGCCGGCAAGCGCCGGGCGGGACGTCATGTTAGGGGTAAATGTAGGTGCGGCGGCGAGAATTTCCAATTCAGCCGCCGCAATAGCGATAGAGCACTTAATGCATTACGCCATCATTGCCGCTGAACAGCAGCTCTTCGATCAACAGATTGGCGAGGTCGTCGCCCTGCCGCCACAACACCATCAGCGCCACGCGCTTGACTGCCTCTTCGTCCAGCATCTGCATCTTCGATTGCAGCAGGCGATCGATCAGCAGTTCGCGCTGACCCATGCTGAGCGCACGAGAACTCGACAAATCGTGGAACAGCGACTGCGCCGCCGGCGTGAGACGAGCTGCCTCGCGCGGATGTAATACCCGTGGCAGCGGGTTGCGCATGTCCAGTGCCAGATAAGGCGCCGGATCGAGTTGGTTGAATTCACTGAGCCAGTCGAGCGCCTCGTCGATTTCCTCATCCTCGAAACCGGCGGCCGCCAGCCGTTTGGCCAGGGTGCCATGATCGGGGCAGTTTTCCGGGGTGAAATATTGTTCAAACAGGTAGGCGAGGATATCGAACATCGGGAGGACCTTTACTGACGGACCTGGCGTTTGACCACGCCGGCCACTCAAGCGAGCAACTGGTAACGACTTCCGGGCAAACGGGCAATGCGCCCGCTCAGCTCAAGTGTCAACAGGATCGCGTAAGCCCTGTCGGGCGTCAAGTTGGCGCGTTCGGTCAGCGTATCGATATCGATAGGGTCGTAGCCCATGGCGGTGAGTAGCCGGGCTTCGTCGGGCGCATCGGCGGGCGGGGGGGCGGCGGGTGAAACCGGCTCGGGCAGCGGCGCGCCGCCCAGCTCCTCGATGATGTCTGCGGCCGTTTCCACCAGCTTGGCGCCCTGCTTGATCAACTGGTGGCAGCCTTTGCTTAGCGGCGAGTGAATCGAGCCGGGCACCGCAAACACTTCACGCCCCTGGTCGGCCGCTTCGCGCGCGGTGATGAGTGAGCCGCTTTGCAGCGCTGCCTCGACCACCAGCACACCACGCGAGAGGCCGGAAATGATGCGGTTGCGGCGAGGGAAATGCCCGGACTTGGCTGGGGTTCCCAGCGAAAACTCGGAAATGATCAGGCCATGCTCGGCGATCTGGTGCGCCAGTGCATGATTTCGCGATGGGTAAACGATATCCAGCCCGGTGCCGACCACCGCGATGGTTGAGCCTGCGCCAGCCAGGCCGCCACGATGCGCTGCTGCGTCGATACCCAGCGCCAGACCCGAGACAATGCACCAGCCGCCCTGTGACAGCGCCTTGGCAAACGCTTCTGCCGTTTGCAAGCCCAGCGGCGTGGCATCACGGCTGCCGACCATGGCGATGCCCTGGCCATTCAACAAGGCGGTATTGCCTTTGCAGTACAGAAGCGGCGGCGGATCGGGGATTTCAAGCAAACGTCGCGGATAGTGCGGGTCTGCCAGGGTGAGCAGGGTGTTTCCCGCCTCACCCAGCCACGCCAGGCTGCGCTCCAGCAGCGCCGGCTCGGGACCGCTGAGGATGGCGGCCGCCAGCTTGGCCGGTACACAGTGCTGCAGCGAGGTCGAACTGGCCGACAATACCTTGGCAGGCTCGCCAAATGTGGCAAGCAGCCGCACCAGGCTGCCCGGGCCAAGCCCATGCACCAGGGCGAGGCGCAGCCAGGCCTCGCTATCCTGATCAGACATGGCCGAGCTTTGCCTCTACGCGTGCCCGATCAGGGTTTGCGCACCACATCGAACAGTTCGATCGGGCGGGTACTGTCGAGCACCAGTCCATAAGACAGCTTCGGGAACACCCGGTAGATAAATACATTGCCGCTCTTTTCGGCAGGGGCAATCAGCAGCTTGTCCGGCTTGCCACGCTCGTCCATGACCGGGCGCGGTGCCTTGAAGCTGAACAGCACATGGCCGGGCGCCAGCCCGTCGCGCTCGCCGCGGTTGAGCACCACCGTCGCGTAGGGGCCGGCGGCATCGAGGCCGCCATAGGTGCCAAGCACCTTGGCCTCGAGCTTGCCCTCAGGAAAGCGCGGCACGTAGTTCATCACTACGCGCTTGGACTTGGGCAGCAGGCGGTCGCCAATGGCAATTTCCTGCGCAACCAGATGTACCTGCAAGGTGCTGACCGGCCCGATATCGCGTGCCGAGGCTTCGCCGACAAAGGTGACTTCATAGCCAAGCACTTCCTTGGTGTCCGGGTCCTTCAACTCCTTGCCGGCGCGGAAAATCTGCCAGTCATCACCCGGTTGGCCGCCGAGGCCGACCGCCTGGAAGCGGTCACCCATCGAGATCACCACCCGGCTGTCCGGCGCCAGCGCGACCCGTGGTGCCGCATTGAATTCTTTTTCGTCGACCACCATGGGGCGCGACAGCAAGGGGTCGATCAGCGCAGCGTCGATTGTTGGCGCTGCGGCGTTTTCCAGCGCAACCACACGAACCCGTGGCTGCATCTTCACATCGCGGCGCATGGCGTCGTTTTTGCTGTTGCCCAGCAAGCGCAGGCGCGGCTCGCCATTGACCATGTCCATCACGATCACATCGCCAGGGAATATCCAGTGCGGATTCTTGATGTCGTCCTGGTTCATCTTCCAGATCTGCGGCCATTTCCACGGATCTTTGAGGAATTTGCCGGCGATGCCCCACAAGGTATCGCCCTTGACCACCACATAGCGATCCGGTGCGCCGTCGGCGAGTTGCAATTCATCCGCAATCAGCGGGCCAGCACCCAAGGTGAGCGCTATAATGGCGGCCACCGTAAAACGACGGAAACTGGGTTTTGAGCGAGCGGTCGGCAGGTGCATGGCGTTGTCCTTTTGCCAGCCCGAAAGGGCTGAAATATGCATCGAGCATTTAAACCAATGGTTCAAATTCTGCATCTAAATACCCGTAGTAGCAAGAAAACATGGCGATTCTCAATATTCTGCATTACCCCGACGAACGCTTGCACACCGTCGCCAAGCCGGTAGAAAAGGTTGACGATCAGCTTCGCACCCTGATCGCCGATATGGCCGAGACCATGTACGCGGCGCCCGGCATCGGCTTGGCTGCCACTCAGGTCGATGTGCATCTGCGCCTGATCGTTATCGACATCTCCGAGGATAAGAAGGGTCTGCAGGCCTTGATCAATCCGAAAATCGTCGAGATGGATGGCAAGACCCGTTATGAAGAAGGTTGTCTGTCGGTTCCCGGCATTTATGAAGAGGTTGAGCGTGCCGAGCGCATTGTCGTCGAGGCGCTCGACCAGCATGGCAAGCCGATTCGCCTGGAAGCCGATGGGCTGCTGGCGATCTGCATCCAGCATGAAATCGACCATCTCGATGGCAAGGTTTTTGTCGAAAAGCTATCGCGCCTGAAGCTTAGCCGCATTGTTGCCAAGCTCAAGAAGAACGAACGCAAGAGTATGTAATGGTGCTGAGCAGCGCGGCGTTTCTCACGCTGCGCGCTCAAAACGGCTGCGCGGCACTTGGGTGCCGCCTGTTTTCCGTCTGATTCCCTGGTTGATGCGATGAAACTCATTTTTGCCGGCACGCCGGATTTTGCTGCTTGTGCTCTGCAGGCATTGATTGATGCTGGCCACGAGATCGCGCTGGTGCTTACCCAGCCGGATCGGCCGGCCGGTCGCGGCATGAAGCTGCAGGCCTCGCCGGTGAAGCAGCTGGCGCTGCGCCATGCGCTCCCGGTGTACCAGCCGGAAAAGCTGCGCACCGCCGAGCAACAGGCGCCGCTGGCGGGGCTTGGGGCGGATGTGATGATCGTTGCTGCTTACGGCATCATCCTGCCGCAAGCGGTGCTCGACCTGCCACGTCTGGGTTGCCTGAACATCCATGCCTCGCTGTTGCCGCGCTGGCGCGGCGCAGCACCGATCCAGCGCGCCATCCAGGCGGGTGATGCACAGACCGGCATCACCATCATGCAGATGGATGCCGGCCTCGATACCGGCGCCATGCTCAGCCTTCACTCGCTGGATATCGCTGCCGGGGATACCGCGCGCAGCCTGCACGATCGCCTTGCCAGCTGTGGCGCTGCCGCCATCGTTGCGGCAATGGATCAGCTGGAAACCCTGCAGGCGGCCGCACAGGCGCAGCCAGCAGAAGGCGTGACCTATGCCGAAAAAATCCGCAAGGAAGAAGCCGCCATCGACTGGACCCTGCCGGCGCAACAGCTGGTGCGCCAGCTCCATGCTTTTGATCCCTTCCCGGGCTGCACGGCGCGCCTGGGTGAGCAGATCATCAAATGCTGGGCCGGCCAGCCCGGGTATGGCGCTGGTCAGCCGGGTGAAGTGCTGGCGATAGATGGCGAGGGCATCCATATCGCCTGCGGCGATGGTGCGATCTGCCTGACCGAATTGCAGCGTCCCGGCGGAAAGCGTCTGCCGGCACGGGAATTTTTGACTGCTGGCGCACTGCTGCCAGGCACGATACTTGGTTGATTCGGGAATTTTCCCGGAAACCGTCCATCCAAGCAGGCCGCCGATGGGTGCGGATGTCCGGGAGCAAGGAGAAAGCCATGTTCGGTAACTGGTTGAAGACCACCGTCTTGATGGCTGCCATCGTGGCGCTGTTCGGCTTTGCCGGCGCCATGCTCGGTGGCCGCAACGGCATGCTGATCGCGCTGCTGTTTGCCGGGGCGATGAACATCTGGGCCTACTGGTTCAGCGCCGACATGGTGCTGCGCATGTACAACGCGCAAGAGGTGGACGAGCGCAGTGCGCCCGAGTTCTACCGGATGGTGCGCGAGCTGGCCCACAATGCGCAGCTGCCCATGCCGCGGGTGTACCTGATTGACGAAGCCCAGCCCAATGCCTTTGCCACCGGGCGCAGCCCGCAGCATGCGGCAGTGGCCGCCACCACCGGCATCTTGCGGGTACTCAGCGCGCGCGAATTGCGCGGGGTGATGGCGCATGAGCTGGCTCACGTCAAACATCGCGACACGCTGATCTCTACGGTCACCGCCACCATGGCCGGCGCCATTTCCTCGCTGGCGCAATTTGCCATGTTCTTTACCGGTGGTAGCCGCGATGGCGAGCGTAATGTCCATCCTCTGGTCGCCTTGTTGATCATGTTGTTCGCTCCGGTAGCGGCCATGCTGATCCAGATGGCGATTTCGCGCTCACGCGAGTTTGCCGCCGATGCCGGTGGTGCGCAGATCAGTGGCGACCCGCAGGCCCTGGCCGATGCCCTGCTCAAGATCGAGCGTTATGCACAGGGTTTGCCGATGGATTCGGCACAGATGCACCCGGAAACCGCGCAGATGATGATCATCAACCCGCTCAGCGGTGATGGCGTTGCCGGCCTGTTCCGCACCCATCCGGCCACCGAGGCCCGTGTGGCGCGTTTGCGCGCCATGGCATCCGGCCGTGGCTAAGCCGGGTTTGCCGGCATGATCAACTTTATCGGGGCCTTGTGGCCCCGACATTTTTTTGGCGGGAAACGTCCATGCTGTTAACGCAACGCCTGGCTGCACAGGCGGTTACCGCCGTACTGGCGGGCCGCAATCTCACCGACACGCTGACTGCGCAACGATCCAGGCACTCGCTGGAGCCGCGCCAGCGTGCCGCGATCCAGGACATCAGCTATGGCACCTTGCGGCGCTATGGCGAAGTCAGCTTTGTGCTGGCCAAGCTGCTGAGCCGGCCCGATATCGACCCGGACATCCGCGGCCTGTTGGCCTGCGGCATCCAGCAGCTGGCCTGGGGCAAGGCGGCGCCACATGCGGTGGTCGATTTTGCCGTGCAAGTGGCCAGCAAGATCAATGGTGGCCGCGCCAAGGGACTGGTGAATGCAGTGCTGCGCAACTTCCTGCGCCAGCGCGATAGCTTGCTGGCAGCCGCGCAGGCGGATGAGCTGGCCAGCAGCAACCATCCTGCCTGGTGGCTGGCGGCCATGCAGGAGGCCTATCCACAGGACTGGCACAGCGTGCTGGCCGCGAATAACCAGCATCCGCCGATGAGCTTGCGCGTCAATCGCCGCAAGATCAGCCGCGACGAATACCTGCAGCGCCTGCAACAGGCGGGACTGGATGGCGAGGCGCTGGGGGACGATGGCATACGCCTGCTGGCGCCGGTTCCGGTTGATCGCCTGCCGGGCTTTACCGAAGGGCTTTGCTCGGTGCAGGACTTCGGCGCGCAATGGGCCGCGCCCTTGCTGGGGGTGGAAGACGGCATGCGCGTGCTCGATGCCTGCTGCGCGCCGGGCGGCAAGACCGGCCATTTGCTGGAGCGGGCAGCGCTGGATCTGCTGGCGCTGGATGCCGATGCCGGTCGCCTGCAACGGGTCCGTGCCAATCTCGACCGGCTTGGCCTCCATGCCACGCTCAAACAGGGCGACGCCGGCAAACCGGCCAGCTGGTGGGACGGCCAGCCCTTTGACCGCATTCTGGCCGATGTTCCCTGCTCTGCCAGCGGTGTGGCGCGCCGCAATCCGGATATCAAATGGCTGCGTCGGCCCGAGGATTTTGCGCAATTTGCCACGCAACAGGCGCAGATGCTCGATGCATTGTGGGGATGCCTGAAGCCGGGTGGTAGACTGCTTTACGTCACCTGCTCGGTTTTTGTGCAGGAAAACAACAATCAGCTTGCCGAATTTATCGCGCGTCACGCCGACGCCCGGCAACTCCCCTTGCCCGCTGCACTGCCTGCAAACGGACAACTGCTGCCGAACGAGCGCCACGATGGCTTTTTTTACGCGCTGCTTGAAAAGGTTTGAGCGCCACTGCGGGTGGGTGCCGCTGCTGCTATGCCTGTGGCTGGTGCCGGCCTGGGCCGGATCGGTACAGATCGAATCGGCGCATGGTGTCGAACATGATGGGCGCCTGTCGCTCGATGCCAACTTTCTGGTCAACCTTGATCAGACCCATGAAACCGCCTTGCTCAATGGCGTGCCGCTTACCTTTTCCATCGACTTCACCCTCACCAAACCGCGCTGGTTCTGGGCGTGGCGCCGGGTGGCCGACTGGTTCGATCCATCGGCCCATCTGGAGCGCCGTCTTTCCTACCATGCACTGACCCGCACCTACCGGGTCGGCGTCGGCTCGCTGTACCAGAGCTACGACACCTTGCAGTCGGCACTACGCGCCCTTGGTGTGATCCGCGAATGGCAGGTGGCCGAGCGCGGTTCGGTCACGCGCAAGCTCGACAGCCGCTTTGCCGGCGAATTGCAGGTAAAGCTCGATAATTCGAAACTACCCAAGCCATTGCAGATTTCGCTGATCGGCGACTCCGAGTGGCGCATCCAGTCCGGCAGCCTCAGCGTGGAATTCGACGAGGGCAAGGGCGCGGAGCCGGCAACGCGATGAGAATGCGCAATACCTTCATCCTGCTCGGCTCCCTGGCCGCCATCCTGCTGTTCCTGCTGGCCAGCGCCAGTGGCA
>NZ_JAYRLZ010000449.1:0-1809 GCF_041904975.1 Chitinimonas sp.
TGCAGGCTGATATTGGCGCCATCGCGCACGATGGTCAGGGTGTCGTCAGTACGCACTACCGAGGCCAGCAGGCGGCGGCCGTTCAGCGTGGCGTGCAGGCGATCGCCATGCAGGGCGCCGTGTGCTTGCAGCTGCTGATCGGCGATATCGAGCTGGTAGCCCTGATCGCGGTAATGCGCGGTCACCGCGTATTCGCTATCGCCATGGCGGAAATGCAGGGCATGGCGGTTGTCCTGATTCAGGCGCCAGCCATCGGCCTGCCACCAGGGCGAGTCGGCATCGTTGGAGCGCAGGCGCGCCGCATTGCTGCGGGCCTCCAGCAGCGCCAGCTCAGCCAGCGCTGCCAGTGCCAGGGTGTCGGTGGAAACCGGCGCCGGGGGCGGGATCAGGGCGGCATGGTGGCGGGCGATAAAGCCGGTATCAAGCTCGGCGCTACGGAAAGCTGCATGGCCGGCCAGATTGCGCAGGAAGGCAAGGTTGGTGGTCAGGCCTACCACTTCGTATTCAGCCAGTGCAGCACAGAGACGATCCAGCGCGCGGTCGCGGTTTTCGTCCCAGACGATCAATTTGGCGATCATCGGGTCGTAGAACTGCGAAATCTCATCGCCGCTTTCCACCCCGGTATCCACCCGCACATGGCTCGATTCATCCGGCTGGCGCAAATGGCTGAGGCGGCCAATGGCCGGCAGGAAGTCCTTGTGCGGGTCTTCGGCATAGACGCGCGCCTCGAAGGCGTGGCCGTGAATACGCAATTGGTCCTGCTTCTTGGGCAGCGCTTCGCCGGCGGCGACGCGCAACTGCCATTCAACCAGATCGAGCCCGGTGATCATCTCGGTGACCGGGTGCTCCACCTGCAGGCGGGTATTCATTTCCATAAAGTAGAAGGCATCGGTCAGGGTGTCGAAGATGAATTCGACGGTGCCGGCACCGACATAATTGACCGCCTTGGCCGCCCGCACCGCCGCGCCGCCGATTTCGGCACGCAGGGTAGGGCTCAGGCCGGGCGCGGGCGCTTCTTCCAGCACCTTCTGGTGGCGGCGCTGCACCGAGCAGTCGCGCTCGAACAGATAGACCGCTTCGCCATGGGTGTCGGCAAATACCTGGATTTCCACATGGCGTGGCTTGGTCAGGTATTTCTCGATCAGCACCTTGTCGTCGCCAAAGCTCGATGCGGCTTCGCGCTTGGCGGATGCCAGCTGGCCGAGGAAATCATCGGCCTTTTCCACAATCTTCATGCCCTTGCCGCCACCGCCAGCCGAGGCCTTGATCAGCACCGGGTAGCCGATGCGGTCGGCTTCCTTTTTCAGGAAGTCGGCGTCCTGCTCCTCGCCGTGGTAGCCCGGCACCAGCGGCACGCCAGCGCCTTCCATCAGCGTCTTGGCGGCCGATTTGCTGCCCATGGCGGCAATGGCGCTGGCTGGCGGACCGATGAATACCACGCCAGCCTTGGCGCAGGCCTCGGCGAATTCTTCGTTCTCGCTCAAAAAGCCATAACCGGGGTGAACCGCCTCGGCGCCGCTTTGCTTGGCGATCTCCAGAATCAGATCGGCCTTCAGATAGGACTCGCGCGGCGCAGCCGGGCCAAGGCGCCAGGCTTCGTCGGCCAGTTTCACATGGCGAGCGTTCGCGTCGGCATCGGAATAGACGGCGACAGTCTGGATGCCCATGGCACGGGCGGTCTTGATGACACGGCAGGCGATTTCGCCGCGATTGGCGATCAGAATCTTTTTGAACATGCGCTTTTACCTAATCCATCAGGCTAAATCAGTTGTAGGAGCGGGCCATGCCCGCGATCACCCGGCTGGATCG
>NZ_JAYRLZ010000152.1:0-9946 GCF_041904975.1 Chitinimonas sp.
GTAGTCCGGGACAGCATGTTTGAGCCGTGGCGCAGCCAAGGCGAGTTCTGGCCCGGCCGCAAGCTGCGAGGAGCGCAGGGAACCGGCCAAAGGCCGGCGAGGCCGTCGGGTCGCCTTTTCTTTCGGTACTTTCTTTTGGCGAAGCAAAAGAAAGTACCCCGGCCGCGGGACGGGCCCCGCTCAAAACAATTGCGCCGCAGGCGCATAAGGCCAACGCCGCACATTCGGTGCCATGCGCTCCGCTTCAATTGCTTATGAAGGATCGCACCTTACGGCCTTGATACTGCAAACACCCAAGTCCCGCGCGGGTTCCCTTCGGGGATCCGCCCTACCAGGCTACAGGGATTGCGGGTTACGGCTTTGGTTGGCCACCACAATCACGCTGCGCGGGTGAGATCAATTAGGCAGGACTTTTTCAATTTGCATATAGCAATGAATCGCCCACGACCGATATGCTATGGCGCCAAGCCCATACATTAAAATGATGCATAATATCAAAAGCGGCGTTTTGATAGATGCAGGCATTGATCGACTAAAGAACACAATGCATGCAGCGACTCCAAAAATAATTGCGACCAAAAAATAAGCACCGCAATACCAACAGTAAAAGTTACTTGCGCCGCATCCACTCATGTAATCACTTCTTTTCTTGAGTTCGAGATTTATTTCAATCTTTAAAAAGTCTATTTAACAACACTTTTTCGTATGCAGCTTCTCGCTTATTCAACCCCCAAAGCTCAGGTGCCATTTTAGTACCAACACCAGGTCGGCAATCATAAGATCGCTGAAAATCTTTCGCATCCTTTTCCGGAATGAATCCAATAAAACCCAAGACCTCCTGATCGGAATATTTACTACAGCCCACGCCAAATTCTTTTCCTTTTTTTCGTACAAACTCAATGGCTGTTGATTTCGGAATCAAATACAGCAGCTCAACAAGACCCAGCGGATCAGTACCACTCAGCGGATTGCCGCCCACATATGCATACAAGGCGGTTTAACTTAATGGCATTGGCCCTACCTACCTACCTAGCTCAACATTGCATCTTTGATAAGATTCGCCAAAAGACAAAACCACACACAACACCAGAAGTAATCAAAATTACATCCGTGTTGTCGTATGCAATCGTCCCTGTAGAAACAACACGAAACAAAAACAAAGGAGCCTCAACAAGTAACCCACTCAGTAGTGGGAAGAAAAAATATAACAACCGCCGCTTCTTGATGAAATGCGACAGCACTAATAGAAATCCGGCATGAGCAAGCCCTACTACAGCGATCAATACTGCAACGAAAGCAAATGGACCAATTACCTCTGCCAGTGACAAGTTCTTTTTGATATAGCATCTATTTTCAAATATTGCACAATAGATAATATTACTCACAAGCAGCGCAATAAAATACGCCAAACCAGGCAATATCAGGACTCTAGCAAAAAATCCGACGCGACTATTCTTATTAGCCATGTATGCCATCTCCTCGAGTCGGAGGCTCGACCATCGGGCATTTTTCCTGCTGCCACTGGAAAAATGGAAACGTTTTTGTGATGTCGAAATATGACTCTTGGGCCGGATGGCGGTCATGCGAGCAATGCGGTGGCCCGCCCCTTTTACGGCAGATAACATCGTCAGTTAACGGCGGAGCAGAAATATCTGACGGATAGATTTTCATCGTAGATTCAGGAGGAACGATAACATTACTGCCGTCTGGCATTGTAATGGTGACAGTCTGCCCCTTGCCCGTTGCAATTACTTGACCTGGTAACGGATTCCGGACATCAATATTCCCGGGAGCGCGGGGATTCCGCCACCAGTCATCCAACCCCATTGGGTCAGTCCGGCTTAAAGGGTTTGCATGAACATGTGCATAAACAAACGGCGCCTCCCGGCGCCGTTTGCAAGCCATTCACTCATCCTTCCCCGCAAACACCGCCTGCATGGCGCGGTCGCGTTTGGCTTGGGCTGACAGCATCAGCTTGTTGGAGATCACCACGAAGACCGACACCACCACGATCACGATGGTGGCCAGGGCGTTGATTTCCGGGGTGAGGCCGAGGCGGATCGAGGAGAAGATCCATTGCGGCATGGTGGTGGAGCCGGGGCCGGACAGGAAGGCGGTCAGCACATAGTCGTCCAGCGACAGGGTGAAGCTGAGCAGAAAGCCCGATACCAGAGCCTGCGAGATCACCGGAATGGTGATGACGAAAAACACCTTGAACGGATGGCAACCGAGGTCCATCGCCGCGTCTTCCAGCGAGCGGTCCAGCTCTTTCAGGCGCGACTGCACCAACACCGCCACATAGGCCATGCACAGGGTGGTGTGGCCGATCCAGATGGTGATCATGCCGCGCTCGCCAAAGGCGCCGCAGCCTACCCGGTGCAAGAGGCCAGTGGCGGTATCGTCGCTGCAGCCGAGCGAGGTTTGCAGGGCTACAAACAGCAGCAGCATCGACAGGCCGACGATCACCTCCGGCATCACCATCGGCGCAGTGACGAGGCCGGCGAACAGGGTGTGGGTCTTGAAGCGGCCCATGCGCGCCAGTACAAAGCCGGCCACCGTGCCGAGAATTACTGCGAGCCCTGCCGACATAAAGGCGATCTTGAACGACAGCTTGGCGGCCGATAGCAGGGCGTCGTCATGCATCAGCACGCCATACCATTTGAACGAGAAGCCACCCCACACGGTCACCAGGCGCGATTCATTGAAGGAATAGATCACCAGGCTGGCAATCGGCGCATACAGGAAGAAAAAACCCAGGGCCATAAACAGGCGGTTGGCCATGGGCATGGATTTGGCGCTCATTTGGCCTCCTGCTGTTTCATTTCAAAGCGATGGAACCAGACGATGGGGCCGCCCAGCAGCACCAGCATCAACACCGCCACCGCCGATGCCTGCGGCCAGTCGAGATTGGCGCCAAAGTCATCCATCAGCTTGTTGCCGATAAACACGACATCGCCACCGCCGAGCAGGGCCGGAATCACGTATTCGCCCACAGCCGGGATGAACACCATCATCGAGCCGGCGATAATGCCGGCCTTCGATAGCGGCAGGGTGATCTGGAAGAAGATCTTCCACGGCGTGGCACCGAGATCGGCCGCCGCTTCAAACAAGCGGCCATCGAGCTTCACCAGATGGGCATACAGCGGCAGGATCATGAAAGGCAGGTAGTTGTACACCATGCCCAGCAGCACCGAGCCTTGCGTGTACAAGAGGTCGATAGGCTCGTTGATGATGCCTAGCGACATCAGCAGATTATTGATGACGCCGTTGTTCTTGAGGATGCCGATCCAAGCGTAGATACGCAGCAGGAAGGAAGTCCAGAACGGGATCATCACCAGCATCAGCAAGGTATTGCGGCTGGATTCGCTGGCGCGGGCGATATTGTATGAGATCGGGTAGCCGATCAGCAGGGTAAGGATGGTGGTGAAAAACGCCAGTTTCAGCGCATTCCAGTAAGCCACCACATACTGGCTGTCCTTGGCCGCTTCCGACCAGGGCTTTTCCACAAAGCCATGTACCTCGCCGAGGATGGTCTTGTACTTGGTGGTATCCACCACCACCGTGGTCTTCGACTCTTCCTGGGTCACCAACGCGGTGTACGGCGGCTGGGCGATATCGGGCTGGGCGAAGCTGATCTTCAGTACAAAGAAAAACGGCAGCACAAAGAAGAACAGCAGCCAGAAATACGGTATGGCAATCACGCCGCCCCGCCCCGACGGCAGCCAGCGTTTGAGCAGGTTCTTGATCATGATGTCAGCACCACGCCCTGGCTATCGCCCCATTTGACGATGACCTCTTCGCCCCAGGTGGCCGGCTTGCCATCGCCCCAGTGGCTGGATGGCACATTGGCAATGACGATGCGGCCCGATGCCAGCTTGACGTGGTAGACCGAGTGCGAGCCGAGGTAGGCGATATCGTGTACCTTGCCCTCGGCCCAGTTGTAGTCGCGCGCCGGCTTGTCGCGGCACAGGGTGACATTTTCCGGGCGGATCGAATACCACACGGTCATGCCCTTGGGGCCGGTAATGCCATGGTCGACATAAATGCCGCGTGGCAGCTCGCTGCCGGTGATCACTACATGGTCGGGCTCGTCCACGCTGAGCTTGCCTTCGAAGATATTGGTGGAACCAATGAATTCGGCGGTAAAGCGGCAGTTCGGGTATTCGTAGATCTCGCGCGGGCTGCCCACCTGCTTGAGCTTGCCCTCGCTCATGATGGCAATGCGGCTGGCCATGGTCATCGCTTCTTCCTGATCATGGGTCACCATGATGCAGGTCACGCCCACCGCCTCGATCACATTGACCAGCTCCAGCTGGGTTTCCATGCGCAGCTTTTTATCCAGCGCGCCAAGCGGCTCATCCAGCAGCAACAGCTTGGGGCGCTTGGCCAGGCTGCGCGCCAAGGCGCAGCGCTGTTGTTGGCCGCCGGATAGCTGGTGCGGCTTGCGCTTGGCCAGTTTCTTCATTTGCACCAGATCGAGCAGCTTGCCGACGCGTTCGGCAATCTCATCCTTGGGCACCTTGTCCTGCTTGAGGCCAAAGGCAATGTTCTGCTCCACCGTCATATGCGGAAACAGTGCATAGGACTGGAACATCATATTGGTGGGGCGCTGGTAGGAGGTCAGGTCGGTAATGTCCTGACCATCCAGAATGATGCGGCCTTCGGTGGCGGTTTCCATGCCGGCAATGATGCGCAGCAAGGTGGATTTACCCGAACCGGAACTGCCCAAGAGGGCAAAAATCTGGTTTTTGGGAATGATCAGTTCTACATCGTCAACGGCGTAAAAATCGCCGAACTTCTTGGTTACGCCCTTGATCTGCAGATAATTCTGCATACTGTCGCCCGCTGCTGCACCGGCCTGACTCGAATCTACCGCCACCATACCTACTCCCGGTCAAAATCGGCGGCCACAGCGGCCGCCTCCGTCGATACGTTTGAAAGCAAATCGCCGCGAAAAGCGGCCAATGCCCGCCAGTTTAAGCAATCTTCGATTTGAATGCGCGCAGCAGCGGCCATGTCCGTGCGGAAATGGCGCAAAAGCGAGGCAATCACGCAGCATTCCCTCCGCCCTCTAGGCGGAGGGAGGTCCTTCAACTTGCCAATTAAGACGTTACGGCTTCGATCAAGCCATGCCCAGGTCTTTGGCGGTGAGGCCGATGCAGTGGGCGGCCTTTTCTACCAGCTCGTCGATTTCCGAGCGGCTGATCACCAAGGGTGGCGACAGCAGCATACGGTCGGCGGTGGCGCGCATGATCAGATTGTTGCGGAAGCAATGGTCGCGGCAGTGGTTACCGAGGCCCCAGGGGTCGTCCGAGCGCTTGCGGCTGGCCTTGTCCATGGTCATCTGGATACCGGCAACCAGGCCGGCACCCTGCACCTCGCCGATCAGCGGCGACGAAGCCAGCGCTTGGCGCAGGCTGTTCTGGAAGTAAGGGCCGGTATCGGTCTTGACCCGCTCGATAATGCCGTCGCGCAGCAGCTTGATATTGGCCACCGCCACCGCTGCCGCCACCGGATGCCCGGAATAGGTAAGGCCATGGTTGAAGTCGCCAGCTGCCAGCAAGCCCTCGGCCACGCGCTTGCCAACAGCCACCGCGCCGATCGGCACATAACCGGACGACAGGCCCTTGGCCATGGTCATCAGATCAGGCTGAAAGCCGAAATACTGGTGGGCAAACCACTCGCCGGTGCGGCCAAAGCCGCCGATCACCTCATCGGCCACCAGCAAGATGTCGTACTTGCGGCAAATGCGTTCGATTTCCGGCCAGTAGGTCGATGCCGGGAAGATCACGCCGCCGGCGCCCTGGAAGGGCTCGCCGATAAAGGCTGCCACATTGTCGGCGCCCAGTTCGAGAATCTTCGCTTCCAGTTCCTGCGCGCGCGCCAGGCCAAATGCCTCGGGAGTGAGGTCGCCGCCTTCGGCATACCAGTAGGGCTGGTTGATATGGGCGACATGGCTGACCTGGCTGGGCATCTGCTCATGCATATAACCCATGCCACCGAGGGTGGCGCCGGCGATGGTCGAGCCGTGGTAGCCATTCTTGCGCGAGATGAACCACTTCTTGCCCGGCTTGCCCTGCCCTTCCCAGAACTTGTGAGTGATGCGCATCACCGTGTCATTGCCCTCGGAGCCCGAGTTGCAATAGAAAAAGTGCTCGAAACCGGCCGGCGTCACTTCCGCCAGGGTTTGCGACAGCTCGATCACCGGAGGATGGGTAGTCTTGAAGAAGGTGTTGTAGTACGGCAGCTCCAGCATCTGCTTGTACGCGACCTCGGCCAGCTCCTTGCGGCCGTAGCCGACATTCACGCACCACAGACCGGCCATGCCGTCGATGATCTTGTTGTTGTCGCTATCGTGCAGGTAAACGCCTTCAGCATGGGTGATCACCCGGCTGCCGATCTTGTTCAGGGCGGCCATATCGCTGAACGGGTGGATATGGTGGGCGGCGTCCATCTGCTGCCAGTCGCGCGTACTGCGGGCGGGCTTGGTGGCTTCAGCGTGGATGGCCGGGCGTGGGTCGAGTGGATTGCTCATGGTGTCCTCGAATCAGGGCAATAGGTGCAGGGAATCTGAAAATTTGAAATTTTGAAAAACACATCTTGAACCACAGAGCGCACCGAGAGCACAGAGGTGGCACAGAGGAAAAGCAGAACAAAGGCGGTAATGGTCTATATGTTCGCCTCTGTGCTGACTCTGTGTTCTCTGTGTTCTCTGTGGTTCAAGGTTTGGGGTCTAAGGTTTTGACGACCGCCTACACATTCAGCAGCAGGTGGCTACGCTCCCACGAGCTGATGACGCGGAAGAAGGTGTCGTATTCCTTTTCCTTCACCGCGCAAAAAGCGTTGACGAAATCGGCACCGAATACTTCGGCGATATCAGCCGAATCGCGCATCAGCTCGATGGCGTCTTCCAGGTGGCGCGGCAATTCGTAGTCGAGATCATAACCGCTGGTGCTCATCGGCTCGGACGGCTTGAGGCCCTTGATCATGCCGAGGTAGCCACAGGCCAGGGTAGCCGCCATCGCCAAATAGGGGTTCACATCAACGCCCGGCACACGGTTTTCTACCCGGCGCGCCGACGGGCCGGAATTGGGCACGCGGATGCCGACAGTGCGGTTGTCATAGCCCCACTGCAGATTGATCGGCGCGGCGGTATAGCGGCTCAGGCGGCGATAGCTGTTCACGAACGGCGCCATGATCGGCATTACCGCCGGCATATAGCGCTGCAGGCCGGCGATATAGCTGAGGAATAGCTCGGACGGCGTATCGTCGGCATTGGAGAAGATATTGCGGCCATCGCGCCCCAGAATGCTCTGGTGGATATGCATGGCGCTGCCCGGCTCTTCCTGCATCGGTTTCGCCATGAAGGTGGCGTAGATATTGTGGCGCAGCGCCGTTTCGCGCACCACCCGCTTGAACAGGAATACCCGGTCGGCCAGATCCAGCGCATCGCCGTGCACGAAGTTGATTTCCATCTGGCCGGCGCCCACTTCGTGGATCAGCGTGTCCACATCGAGGCGCATCACATCGCTGTATTCGTAAACGTCTTCGAAATAGGGGTCGAATTCATTGACCGCATCGATGCTGTAACTCATCCGGCCGGTCTCGGCACGGCCGGTGCGGCCAATCGGCGGCTTGAGCGGAATGTCCGGGTCGATATTGCGCTCGACCAGGTAGAACTCCAGTTCCGGCGCCACCACCGGCTTCCAGCCGCGGGCTTCATACAGACCCAGCACCTTGCGCAGCACATAGCGCGGCGAAATCTCTACCGGGCTGCCATCGAAATGCACGCAATCGTGGATCACCAGGGCAGTCGGGTCCGGCGCCCATGGCACCAGGCGGGCAGTATTGAAATCGGGTACGCACACCACATCCGGGTCGGTCGGGCCGGTGATCGAATCATCATCGGGCCAATCGCCGGTGACGGTCTGGATCAGCACTGCCTTGGGCAGGCGCATATTGGCGGAATTGAACTGGCTTTTCGGCAAAATCTTGCCGCGCGCCACGCCGGTCATATCCGGCACCACGCATTCCACTTCGGTGATGCCATGCTCGCGGAAAAAATCCTGGAACTGATTCATCGACTGTCTTTGCCACTCGGGTGGCAAACCTCCGGTTGGTTAGCCTGCTTGCGCAAGCCTCGATTGCCGGGCGACGTTGGAAAGCGCGGCGGGCGTGCCCGTCGCTTTCCAATGCTTCCCTGGCCTTACACAACAACACACTGCAAATCCGCTATAGGAGCGGCTTTAGCCGCGCAAGCGTCGACAAGGTCAACACCTGTGCTTGCCATTCCCCCTACTTGCCATTGCCCCTACTTGCCATTCATCAGCCCTTGCTCGCCTGATAACGCCGGCAATCCTCTCCAAACGCCTTGAACAGACTGGTGGAGAGCGGGTTATCGGCGTGCTTCCATTCCGGATGCCATTGCACCGCCAGCGCAAAGCCCTTGGCATCCTTGACCGAGAACGCTTCCACCAGACCATCGGGCGCGGTGGCTTCGGCCAACAGACCATTGCCGAGCCGCTCCACCCCCTGGTTGTGGATGGAATTGACCGTGTACTCGGCCATGCCGCTGGTGCGGGCAATCAGGCCGTCGGCAGCAAATGCCACTGAGTGGGCCGGGCCATACTGGCCATCCAGATCGGCGCTTTCATCTTCGCGGTGATCCATCATGCCCGGCGTTTCATGCACTTTTTGCAGCAGCGAGCCGCCGAACACCACATTCATTTCCTGAAAGCCGCGACAGATGGCAAACACCGGCATGCCGCGCGCGATGGCCGCCTTCATCAGCGGCATGGCGGTACGGTCGCGTGCGGTATCGAGCGTCTGCCCCTCGGGCAAGGTCGGCCCGCTATACAGTACCGGATCGACCATCGAGGCGCTGCCGGTAAACAGGAAGCCGTCGAACATATCGAGAATCGCCTCGAAATCCTGCCGCTCGCCCAGGGCCGGCACCAAGAGCGCCAGGCAGTCGGCGCCGCCGATTACCGCATCGATGTATTTCTCACCGACACAGTGAAACGGGTGCGGGCCCAGCATCTTGCGATCAGCCACCAGGGCAACGAGGGGTCTGCGCTTCATTTCTGTTTTCCAGTTCTGTCCATATCTATCCGGCGCCGGCCTTGCTTGCAGGAGCGGCGGGCCGGTTCAAGCCTGCTTACACCAAGCTCTCGGCCGCTACATAGTCATAGCCAAGATCGCGAGCCACTGCGGCATAGGTGATCTTGCCTTCGCATACATTCAAACCATTGCGCAGATGCGCGTCGGCCTTCAGCGCCGCCTTCCAGCCCTTGTTGGCGATCGCCACCGCATGCACCAGGGTGGCATTGGTCAGGGCGATGGTCGAAGTGCGCGCCACGCCGCCCGGCATATTGGCCACGCAATAGTGGGTGATGCCATCGACTACATAGGTCGGTTCCTGATGGGTAGTGGCGTGCGAGGTTTCAAAACAGCCGCCCTGATCGATCGCCACATCCACCAGCACCGAGCCGGGCTTCATCAGCGCCAGCTGGGCACGGGTCACCAGCTTCGGCGCTGCCGCGCCCGGAATCAGCACTGCACCGATTACCGCATCGGCCACGCGCAATTGCTGCTCGATGGCGTCTTGCGTCGAATACAGGGTCTTGATGCGGCCGCCGAAGGCTTCGTCGATTTCTTTCAGCCGCGGCAGCGAGCGATCCAGAATCGTTACATCAGCGCCAAGGCCAGCCGCCATTCTGGCGGCGTGGGTGCCGACCACCCCGCCACCGATTACCGTGACATGGCCGGGCGCGACCCCGGGCACGCCGCCGAGCAAGACGCCGGAGCCGCCCTGTGATTTTTCCAGCGCCCGCGCTGCCGCCTGGATCGCCATGCGGCCCGCCACTTCCGACATAGGCGCAAACAGCGGCAAGCCGCCACGCGCATCGGTCACCGTCTCATAGGCAATGGCAACACAGCCCGATTT
>NZ_JAYRLZ010000153.1:0-9935 GCF_041904975.1 Chitinimonas sp.
GCCCTGGCCGGCTTTTGCTGCTTTGGGCAAAGCCAACGTGCTTGTTGCGGGGGGGCATGGCCCGCTCCTACGGCGCTCAGATCAGTGCAGCTTGTTCAGCGCCAGGTTCAAGGCCAGCACATTGACACGGGGCTCGCCGAACAGCCCCAGCTGCGGGCCCTCGATATGGTCGCCCACCAGGCGCGATACCACTTCCGGCGCCAGGCCACGCGCCTTGGCGATGCGATTCACCTGATAGTAAGCCGCTGCCGGCGAGATATGTGGGTCAAGCCCGCTGGCCGAGGCGGTCACCAAATCGGCAGGTATAGCGCCTTTTTGCTCAGGATGGGCGGCGCGCAGGGCGTCGATGCGACCTTTGACCGCATCGACCAGGGCCGGGTTGGTCGGGCCGAGGTTGGCGCCGCCGGATGCCAGCGCGTTGTTCGGCATCGGCCCGGTGGCCGATGGACGGCTCCAGAAATAGCTTGGGCCGCTGAAGTTCTGGCCGATCAGGCTGCTGCCAAGCAGCTGGCCGTTTTGCCTGATCAGGCTGCCGGCTGCCTGATGTGGGAAGATCACCTTGGCCGCGACAGTCGCGGCGGCTGGATAGGCAATCCCGGTTATGGCGGTCAGCACAATAAACAGCGTCAGGGCGGGGCGTACGAGTGAAGACATATGCAAACTCCTTGCGTTGCGCATTCTCGCCCGCTTCAGGGAAAGAATGCGGTAGGGCGGGCCGTGCCCGCCTTACGTGGCTCTGTTAAACCAGCCCGACCATGCCGAGCAGCACATCGATCAACTTGATGCCGACAAAGGGCACCAACAGGCCGCCAAGGCCATACACCAGCAGATTGCGGCGCAATAGCGCGCCGGCACCCAGTGCGCGGTACTTCACCCCTTTCAAGGCCAGTGGAATCAGGAACACGATGATGATGGCGTTGAAGATCACCGCCGACAGGATGGCGCTGGCCGGGCTGTTCAAGTGCATCACATCGAGCGCACGCAGCTGCGGATAGGTGACGGCAAAGGCGGCCGGGATGATGGCGAAGTACTTGGCCACATCGTTGGCCACCGAGAAGGTGGTCAGCGCGCCACGCGTCATCAGCATTTGCTTGCCGATTTCGACGATCTCGATCAGCTTGGTCGGGTTGCTGTCGAGGTCGACCATATTGCCGGCCTCCTTGGCCGCTTGCGTACCGCTGTTCATGGCCACTGCCACATCGGCCTGGGCCAGCGCCGGCGCGTCATTGGTGCCGTCGCCGGTCATCGCTACCAGCTTGCCATCAAGCTGGGTATCGCGGATCAGCTTGAGCTTGTCTTCCGGCTTGGCTTCGGCCAGGAAGTCATCGACACCGGCTTCGGCGGCGATGGCGGCGGCGGTGAGGCGGTTGTCGCCGGTGATCATCACCGTCTTGATGCCCATGGCGCGCAGTTCGGCAAAGCGCTCCTTGATACCGCCCTTGACGATGTCTTTCAGCTCCACCACGCCCATCACCCGGTAGTTGTCGAAGACCACCAAGGGCGTGCCGCCACGGCGGGCGACCTGGTCGACCAGGTCCTGCACGCTGGCCGGGAAGCTGCTGCCATGCACTTCCACCGCGCCTTTCACTGCATCGGCCGATCCCTTGCGGATCAGGCGCAAGCCGCCCTTGCCGTCCGGGATATCCACGCCCGACATGCGGGTCTGGGCGGTGAAGGGGACAAAGTGTGCATCGTGCAGCTCGCGGCCACGGATGCCGAATTTTTCCTTGGCCAGCACCACGATGGAGCGGCCTTCCGGCGTTTCATCGGCCAGCGAGGCCAGTTGTGCCACATCGGCCAGTTCCCTGTCCGATACGCCCGGTGCCGGCAGGAAGGCGCTGGCCTGGCGATTGCCCAGGGTGATGGTGCCGGTCTTGTCCAGCAGCAGCACGTCCACATCGCCCGCCGCCTCCACCGCACGGCCCGAGGTGGCGATGACATTGGCCTGCATCATCCGGCTCATGCCCGCCACGCCGATGGCGCTAAGCAAGCCGCCAATGGTGGTTGGAATCAGGCACACCAACAGCGCCACCAGTACGGTGACACTGACCGGCTTGCCGGCGCCGGCCGCTGCCACGCTATACAGCGAGAACGGCAGCAAGGAGGCGCAGGTCAGCAAGAACACCAGAGTGAGCGCCACCAGCAGGATGGTCAGCGCGATTTCGTTGGGCGTTTTCTTACGCTTGGCGCCTTCCACCATGGCGATCATGCGATCGAGAAACGCTTCGCCCGGATTGGCGGTGACGCGTACCACCAGCCAGTCGCTGAGGATGCGGGTGCCGCCGGTCACCGCCGAGAAGTCGCCACCCGATTCACGGATGACCGGGGCCGATTCGCCGGTAATGGCGCTCTCATCGACCGATGCCACACCTTCCAGCACCTCGCCGTCGGCTGGGATGGTGTCGCCGGCTTCCACCAGATAGACATCATCGCGGCGCAGGCTGTTTGAGTCGATCACCGTCACCTTGGCACCGGCGAATGGACTGCCCCGGAGGGGGCTGTCCTGCCCAGGGGCAGGACGGGGGAATAAAACAGAGGAGCCGCCGATGGCGTGCTCCGCGAGTTTTTTCGCCACAACATTCTTGCGAGTACCGCGCAGCGCCGCCGCTTGCGCCTTGCCGCGACCTTCGGCCAAGGCTTCGGCAAAGTTGGCGAACAGCACGGTAAACCACAGCCAGGCTGATACGCCGAAGATAAAGCCGGCCGGCGCCTCGCCGTTGCCGCCGAGGGCCTGGAAACCCAGCAGGGTGGTCAGCACGCTGCCGATCCAGACGACAAACATCACCGGATTGCGCCACTGCGCGCTGGGCGACAGCTTTTTGAAGGATTCGCCTATGGCTGGTTTGACCAGCACCGGGTCGAACAGGGGGAGCTTATTGCTCATGGGTTTGCCCGTACCGGCGGCGAGCTTGCTCGCTTGCGTTTTCGCATTCATGGCCGGTCTCCTTAGTGACTAAATAGTTGCAGATGCTCGACGACAGGGCCCAAGGCCAGCGCCGGGATATAGGTCAGCGCGCCGACGATGATCACCGTGCCGACCAGCAGCACGACAAACAGCGGGCCATGGGTGGGCATGGTGCCGGCGGATACCGCCAGGCGCGGCTTTTTGGCCAGGCTGCCGGCAATGGCCAGCACCGGGATCAGCACGGTAAAGCGGCCGAACCACATGGCAATGGCGAGCAGGAGGTTGTAGAACGGCGTATTGGCCGAGAGGCCTGCAAAGGCCGAGCCATTGTTATTGGCGGCCGAGGCAAAGGCGTACAGCACTTCCGAAAAACCATGGGCGCCGGGGTTGGCCATGCCGGCCAGACCGTCCTTTGCCAGCACCGCGATGGCGGTGCCGCCGAGCACCAGCAAGGGGGTAGCCAGAATGGCGATCGAGATCATTTTCATTTCAAAGCTCTCGATCTTCTTGCCTAGGTATTCCGGCGTGCGGCCTATCATCAGGCCGGCCAGGAATACCGCCAGGATGGCGAACAGCAGCATGCCGTATAGGCCGGAGCCGACCCCGCCGAATACCACTTCGCCGAGCTTCATCAACACCATCGGCACCATGCCGCCAATCGGCATCAGGCTGTCGTGCATGGCGTTCACCGCACCGCAGCTGGCGGCGGTGGTGACCACCACGAACAGGCTGCTGGCAGTGATGCCGAAGCGCGTTTCCTTGCCTTCCAGATTGCCGCTGCTGCCATCCATGCCCAGTCGGGTCAGCTGCGGGTTGGCGTGCGATTCCGACCAGGCTGTGACACCGACTGCCGCGACAAAGATCACCGTCATCGCCGCCAGAATCACCATGCCCTGACGCACATCGCCGACCATGCGGCCAAACATGAAGCACAGGGCCGCCGGGATCAGGAAGATGCTGAGCATCTGCACGAAGTTGCTCAGTGGCGTCGGGTTCTCGTACGGATGGGCGGAGTTGGCATTGAAGAAGCCGCCGCCATTGGTGCCCAGCATCTTGATCGCTTCTTGCGAGGCCACCGGGCCCATGGCGAGGGTTTGCTTATCGGCCTTCTGGTCTTCCATGACCGGCTTGCCAGCGGCATCCAGCATAGGCTTGCCCGCTGCATCATTCTTTGGCACTTGGTAGGCAACGGTCTCAAGCAGCTTGGCATCCTTGTAGGCGTCGAAATTCTGGATGACGCCCTGGCCGACCAGGAATAGCGCATACACCAGGGAAATCGGCAGCAGCACATAGCTGGTGCCGCGCCACAGGTCCAGCCAGGCATTGCCGACGGTGCCGGCCTTGCTGGCAGCATCAAGCGCGCGACGGCGGGCAAAACCGCGAATCAGGGCAGTAGCGACGGCCAGGCCGGTAGCGGCCGACAGGAAGTTCTGCACCGTCAGCGCCAGCATCTGGGTCAGATAGCTCATGGTGCCTTCGCCCGCATAGCCCTGCCAGTTGGTGTTGGTGACAAAGGAAATGGCGGTGTTGAACGAGGAATCAGGCGATACCGCTGCCATGCCGGCCGGGTTCAGTGGCAAGGCGGCTTGAAAGCGTTGCAGGGCATACACCGCCAGCACACCCAGGGCATTGAATAGCACCAGGGCGATGGCATAGCGCCACCACGGCATATCGTCATCAGCGCGTGCGCCGATCAGCCGGCACAGGCCGCGATCGAGCTTGCCCAGCCAGGCAATGCGCGCCGACAGGCTGCCTTCCATCACGCAGACCAGATAACGGCTCAAAGGCCAGGCCAGCAGGAATAACACACCCAGATAAATCAGGATTTGAAATACGACCGAGGCATTCATGCGACCTCCTCGGCGTTGAATAGTGAATACAGCAGATAGACCAGCAAGAACACGGTGAGGCCGCCGGCAAGCCAATACAGCCAGCTCATTTGACGTTCTCCAGCTTGCGACACGCGGCGACGAGGCCAACGGTGACGAGCGCGAAAACAGCGATAACGCCGAGAAAGACGAAGTCCATGGTGATGCTCCCTGAAGGAATGCGCGGTGATGCAATGCTAGGGAGCGCGGCGTAAAGATGGTGTCTAGATCAAAACGGACGACGTAAAGATTGCGTAAAGACGGTCTGTTCGTGTTGTGGCGCCATAAAAGAGAACGGCAGCCCCCTGGCGCCGACGTTGCCAGGGGGCTGCCGCAAATTCAGCGTCGAGTGGGGTCTAGTTGGCGAATCGCTTTGCCAGCCAGGTATCAACTGACAGCTTGCCGGGGCCGTGCGCGAACAACAGGGCGAGGATGATTCCCCACAGCAGATGGTGTGTCAGCAATGCGTCGTTTTGCGACAGCACATGGTAGTACGACACTACCGCCATCGCGTTGACGGCGCTGAGGCCCAGTGCGCCAAAACGCCCGCCAATGCCGACAACCAGCAGCACCGGCATCAGCAGTTCGCCGGCCGTGCCCATTACCGCAGCCAGCGCCGGCGGCAGCACCGGCACATGGTATTCGTCGGTAAACAGGGCGATGGTGGTGTCCCAGTCGTTGAGCTTGGTAAGGCCGGACAGGAAAAACACCCGGCCGATATAGATACGCGCCGCCAGGTCGATCAGCGGGGCCAGATAGCGCTCCACCATGCCATTTATGCAGCGGGCGCGATGAATGAAAACGGTAACTAAGTGGTTCATTGCGGGCTTTCGTTGAAATCAGCAATCACTTGGTCGGTGATCCAGCCGTGTAATGACGCGCCGAGATCAAATTCCATATCGGCATCCAGCGCGCATTCCAGCGCCTCGGCCAGACAATGGCCGTTGGCACAGGCTTGCAGGAAAGCAAAACTCGATTGGCTCAGGCGCCTGACCCTTACCTTGTTGTGCCGGTTACGCCAGCACAGCGCCCACTCGCCACCTTGATCGGGCGAGGGGAAGGCTTCATGGTCGGCGTCATCCTCAGCCAGATGGGCGCGCCACAGGCTGGCGATCGGCCAGCTCGATGCCAGCAGCCCGACGGCAGGGTCCAGCTGCAGACACAGTGCCCCCTGCCGCTCTGGCGCGACGTCGGCCAGGCGCGCCAGATCAAAGCGCCTGCCATCGTCGGCGAAATAGGCGCGATGGCATAACCAGTCGAGCCGCGCTGCATCGGCCAGATAGGGCAGCTCGGCTGCCGGGGCAAAGCCGGCGATAAAGTCGGCAAAGTCGCTGCCATAGCGATGAATATCGCCGGAGTGGGACGGGGTCTGCCGGGCGTACAGCCTTGCCATACCGCCAAAGAATTCCTCACCGACCAGCTGCTGTACTACCGGGTAGCTGTCGGCCAGTGCATCGGCGCGGTTGAACAGCAGATTATTGGCATAGGCGCTGGCGCCAGCGGCATGCCGGCCAAACAAGGCCGCAGCCGCCTCGGGCTGGCTCAGTGCCTCGATAAAATCATGCAATTGTTGCTGTACCGATTTCATGGTCAACCTCGCACCCGGTCGATGGCAGCCTGCGCCCGCGCGCTCTCGGCCTGCAGTTCGCTAAAGGCTGGCAAATTGGTGTCGCGCTCCAGCAAAACCGGCAATGGGCCGAGTCGCGCCAAGGTGGTGTCGAGCAGCTGCCACACTGCCTCCACCACTGGCTGGCCGTGGGTATCGATCCACAAGCCATCGTCGCGTGCTTCAAAGCCGGCGATATGGATTTCGGCGATTGCGGCAGCGGGCAGGGCATCGATGGCCGCTTGCGCATCGCGCCCCAGATTGTGTTCGTTGACATGCAGATTGTTCAGATCGAGCAGCAGGCCGCAGCCGCTGCGCCGCGCCAGCTCGGCGAGAAACTCGCCTTCGGCAATCTGGTCATCGGCAAAGCTGATGTAGGACGACAGGTTTTCGATCAGCACCACCCGGCCCAGCGCCTCCTGCACCTGGTCTACCCGCTCCACCATCCAGTCCAGTGCGTCCTGACTATAGGGCAGGGGCAGCAGATCGTTGAAGAATTCATCGCCAAGACGATTCCAACACAGGTGCTCCGACACTGCCTGTGGCTCGATGCGCTCTACCAGGGCGCGAAAGGCGGCGAGGTGGACGGGGTCGAGCGGTGCAGGCGAACCCAGGCCAAGGCCGACACCATGCAGCGAGATCGGGTAGCGGGCGCGCACCCGCTCCAGCGCCGCCACATTGGCGCCGCCACCGAAGTAGTTTTCCGCATGCACTTCAAACCAGGCCACGTCGGGCAATTGCCGCAATACTTCGCCAATATGCGGCGGCCGCAAGCCGATTCCGGCCGCTTTGGGTAGGGTAGACAGGATCATGATCACCAATACAAAAACGGGCGGCTTGTGCCGCCCGTATGGGGATGTTCTACAGCCTTACTTCTTTTCGCCGGCCTTGGTGCTGCCACCGAGCTTTTCGCAGGTGCCCTTGGCGACATATTTCCAGTCGGTAGCGCTGTTGTCGGTCTTTGCCTGACCTGCGCAGCTGTGGCTGCCGTCGCTGGAAGCGCAATCATTCTTGCCGGCCTTGGCCACGCCATAGCATTTTTCCTTGGCTGCCTTGTCGTCGGCCATTGCGCCGCTCGACAGACCGAGAGCGATCAGGCCGGTGAGGGCGCCAGTCAACAGAGCTTGTTTCTTGTCCATGGTGAATCTCCTAGAAAAGTGAAAATGCGTGAGCGATGGATTCGCCAGCCTTCGTCGATGATAGTGGGGGAAATCTTACGTGCAAGCTATCAAGGGCAAAAACATGGTCAGCAGCTTATACGCAGCAAACTGAATTCTGGATTAACCCGCAGCAATCAAATTCCGGCAAAGGCAGCGGCGTGTCTGCCAGCGTTGTCAGCCGATCTGGTTGGTCAAAGGCTCGCCCGCCTCGAACGCCCGAGCATTGTCCAGGGTCGTGTGCGCAATATTGGCCAGCGCCTCATGGGTCAGAAAGCCCTGATGCGAGGTGATCAGCACATTGGGGAAGGTGGTCAGCCGCGCCAGCACATCGTCCTTGAAGCCGGTATTGGACAGGTCTTCGAAAAACACCCCCTCTTCCAGCTCGTACACATCCAGCCCCACGCCACCGAGACGGCCTTGCTTGAGTGCGTCGAGCAAGGCGCCGCTGTCGATGATGGCGCCGCGGCTGGTGTTGATCAGGATAGCGCCCGGCTTCATCGCCGCCAGGGCCGCTGCATCGATCAGATGGCGGCTGTCCGGGGTGAGGGGCAAATGCAGGGAAACGATATCGGCTTCGGCCAATAGCTGCGGCAGGGCAACGACATGGGCGGCCAGGCTCTGGACAAACGCCGGGTCCGGATGCGGGTCGGCCAGCAATACCCGGCAGCCAAAGCCACGCGCAATGGTGGCCGCCACCTGGCCGATCTTGCCGGCGCCCACCACGCCGAAGGTCTTGCCATACAGATCAAAGCCCACCAGGCCATCGAGGGCGAAATTGGCTTCGCGCACGCGGGCATGGGCGCGGTGGGTCTTGCGCACCAGGGTCAGCAGCAGGGCAAAGGCATGTTCGGCCACTGCATGCGGGGAGTAGGCCGGCACCCGCATCACGGTAAGCCCTAGCGCACGGGCGGCGGCAATATCGATGCCGTTGAAGCCGGCGGCACGCAGCGCAATCAGTCGGGTGCCGCCCTGTGCCAATTGCTTCAGGCAGTCTTGATCAAGCCGGCAATTGACGAAAGGGCAGACGGCAGCAAATCCAGCAGCCAGAGGCGCGGTTGCCTGATTGAGCCGCGCCTCGAAAAAGCTCAGCTGATGAGCAAACCGCACATTGGCCTCGTTCAAGGCCTGGCGGTCATAGCTGTGAGCATCGAATACGGCGATACGCATTACTTTCCTCGGTGATGGTCAGGCACGAAGCCAGGCGCGGTCGTCAGTATAATCCGCCGACTTATTCCGGATGGATTGCCTCATGTCCCTGCCTGCCCCTGTCGATCTTGCGCCGCTGCACACCCTGGGCTTGCGCGCCAGCGCTGATCGGCTGCTTACCCTGACCAGCATCGAGCAGTGGCCAGGGATCCATGCGCAATTGACCTTCCCGCTGCATATTCTTGGCGGCGGCAGCAATCTGGTGCCGTCGGAGCGGGTTGCCGGCACGGTATTGAAGGTCGAGCTCAAGGGCCGGCAACTGCTGGGTGAGGATGAATATGCCTGGTATGTGGCCGCCGCCGCGGGCGAGAACTGGCACGACTTTGTGCAATGGACCCTGGCGCAAGGCTGGCCGGGCCTGGAAAACCTCAGCCTGATTCCCGGCACGGTGGGTGCCGCGCCGATCCAGAATATCGGTGCCTATGGCGTGGAGCTGAAAGACCGCTTTCATGCGCTGAGCGCCATGAATCTAGCGGATGGCCATAGCTGCATCTTCACCCCCGAGCAATGCAGCTTTGCCTACCGCGACAGTGTGTTCAAGCAGGGCGAGGTCGATCGCTGGTTGATCACCGAGGTCTTGTTCCGCCTGCCCAAAGCGTGGCAGCCGATGCTGGACTATGGCGACTTGCGCCAGCAGCTGGCGGGCCAGACGCCCACACCGCAGGTGGTGGCCGAGGCGGTGATCCGCACCCGCCAGAGCAAATTGCCCGATCCGGCGCAGCTGGGCAATGCCGGTAGCTTCTTCCATAACCCGCGTGTGGATGCCGCGCAGGCCGATGCCTTGCGCGCCCGCTTTGCCGGCCTGCCCTGTTACCCGCAGCCCGATGGTACGGTCAAACTGGCGGCGGGTTGGCTGATCGAGCAAGCCGGCTGGAAAGGCCGCTCGCTCGGGCCGGTGGGCATGTATGAAAAGCAGGCGCTGGTGCTGGTCAACCATGGCGGCGCCACGGCAAGCGATGTGGCGGCGCTGATGGCGGCGGTGAAGGCCGATGTGCTGGCGCGCTTCGGTGTGGCGCTGCAGGCGGAGCCGCAGTGGTGGTAGTGGCGACGACTGCAAATCTGGTGGACGAAATACAACAGCGCAAGCCTGTCCCGTATTTGCCCTTCCTTATACACCCGCGTAACATCGCGCGTTTTTGCAACACCTGTGGCAATACGACCACTGTGAGGTAACCCCATGTTTTCCTTTG
>NZ_JAYRLZ010000154.1:0-9916 GCF_041904975.1 Chitinimonas sp.
TTGTCGTAAAAACCGTGGCAATTCCCGCCACAGGGGCGCAGGCGCCCCCGACTGCATCAGGCCTTAGCCTGCGCCACAACACTTCTTGTATTTCTTGCCGCTGCCGCAGGGGCAGGGGTCGTTGCGGCCCACCTTGGGCGCATCGCGAACTACCGGCTCCTGCTTGGGAGCATCGTCCTCATCCATCTCCTCGTCGTCCTCGTCCGGATGGAAACAGGTCCAACGGCTGATTTCGCCCAGGATATCCCGCGGATAGCCCCAGCCATGTGCCAGCTCGTCGGCCTGGCAAGTGGCCCAGTCGCGCTGCAAGCGCACCATGCAATCTTCCGGCTTGGTAAAGCTGTCGTCGATCAGGCCATCGTCGAACCAGGCCTGCACCGATTCAGCCAGCTCGCTGGCGCCGATTTCCTCCAGGGTGATCACCAGCTCGGACAGATGGTCGGTATCGGTTCCCTGTTCGGGCCGCAAGCCGCCATCCACCATGCGATCAGCCTCGCGCTCGCACTCGGTCTTCAGCCAGCTCAGCAAGGCCTCGCGCGGGTAGTCGCCCTCCAGCGCCCGCAGCGCCAGTGCACGCAAGGCAGCGGAGCGGCTCCACAGATAGCACGATGCATCGTTGGCCAGGGCCTGCAGCTGTACTTCTTCGCCGGCCGGGCAGGTGGCAGCCAGCGCGCGCGGCAGGCCTTCGGTCAGATGGTCACCGAGCAACTGTTCCAGCACTTCGCCATCGAGCCGGGCGATCGCCAGCAAGGGGGCAAAGGCCTCGGTGTCGCGCTGGGCGGCCAGCAAGTGCATGGCATACAGATGCAGCATCCAGCCTTCGTCATCATCGGTACGTGGCGTCGGGTCGCTGGCGCAGGCGGCCAGCTCGGCCAGCAATGGCGCGCGGCTGACTTGCGGGTGGGTCAATGCGGCGCTGAGCGCCTGTTCCGGGTAGCTGCCGGTGTAAAAGTTGAGATCGGTCAGCAGTTCATGCCAGTTCGGTGTCGTCATGGTTTTGGCCTTGGGTGTATCGGTAGCGGCGCTTGCCAGGCAGGCGCCGGAAAGTTGGCTGATTGAAGGTAGGCCGCGTCGTTGCGTTAAGGAAGCTCAGAACGAATCGAGTTTTCGACCCCCACCGCTTGTCCCGGGAGACCCGGGACTAACGCAAAAGTAGATAGATCATTGATTTCTCGCTGTTTCATCCCACCCCCTCCGCCCCCGCATAGCGCGGGGGAACCGCGCATTTGGCGCGTTAGGTGAGTCGTTCAGAGGTTTCCTAACCAAGCTGCCTGGTCTAGCTGGCCGGCCGCTGCTTGAAAAAGGTAATCGGCGACACCGGCACGCTGGAGGGCGGTGGTGCGTTGAAGATATGTTTTTTCATGGCACCGACCACATGCATCTCGCAGGGTTTGCAGTCAAAACGCAAGGTATAGGTTTCGTCGCCGGTCTTTAGTGTCATCGGTTCGGCCTTGACCTGGCCTTGCACGCCCTTGATCCCCTTGGCCTGCTTGGGGCACAGATTGTAGGAAAAACGCAGGCAGTGCTTGGTGATCATCAGGCTGACTTCGCCCGCCTCCTCGTGCGCCTCGTAGGCGCTGGCGATCAGCTGCACGCCATGGCGGGTATAGAACTGCCGCGCCGCCGCGTTATACACATTGGCCAGATAGCTGAGCGAGGTGTCCGGGTAAGCCACCGGCGGCTGGGCCTCCGGCTTGCGCGGCGGGCGCTGCCAGGCGGCGAGCCGGGCATTCTCCAGTCTGGCAATGGCAGCGCGGCGCAGGGCGTTGATGCTGGCCGCCGGCACGAACCAAGCCTGAGATGTGGCCAGCGTGATGTCTTCGGCATGGAAGATGGTATTGCCGAGCTTGCCCAGACTGTCGCGCAGGCTGGCCTGTGCTTTTTCCGGCTGTTGCGCCGGCTCAAGCGGCAGCATGGCCGACTCGCTGACGCTGATGCCATCTTCGTCGGTGAGGGTGAGCATCAATCTCTCCCCCTTCACCGAAGAGGGGGCGTCTTCCAGCTTCAGCCACACCGATACGCGGCGTTCGGCCGACTGCTTGGTCAGGGCCAGCTCCCAGGCGTGATCGCGATTGCGGCTGATATCGCAGCCGACCTTCAGCCCCGGCAAGTCGTTGATGCGCTCGTTCGGCCATACCCGCCAGCGCTCGCCGGACTCGCCTTTGCCGAGCTTCTCGACACGATTGGCCTGCAGGCCAACCACCTCGCGCTTGTGCATATAGTTGAGCCCGTCACCATTGGCCAGCGGCTCATTGGCATCCAGCTCGAACCAGTCCGGGCCGATGCGGCTGATGCTGCCCAAGCGGATACCGACATATTTCGGCGAATCGAAGGCACCGATATCGCCATGCTCGCGACCGTTGACGAAATAATCGGTATGGCCGCGGTGAAAATTCTTGTCGACATTCGGCGTAAAGAACACCTCGGTACGGCCGCTGGAGGCACGCGCCAGCTCGGGGCGCTGTTCCAGCAAGGCATCGAGCAACAACCGATAGTGGGCGGTGATGTTCTTCACATAGCCCATATCCTTGTAGCGACCTTCGATCTTGAAGCTGCGCACGCCGGCATCGACCAGGGCGGCCAGATTGGCGCTCTGGTCGTTATCCTTCATCGACAGCAGATGCTTGTCGTAAGCCACGACGCCGCCGCTGGCGTCGGTGAGCGTATAAGGCAAGCGGCAGGCCTGCGAGCAATCGCCACGGTTGGCACTGCGGCCATTATCGGCATGGCTGATATAGCACTGACCGGAGTAGGCAACGCACAGCGCGCCATGGATAAAGAATTCCAGCGTGGTATCGAGCGGCACCGCAGCACGCACAGCGCGGATCTTTTCAAGGGTCAGTTCGCGTGCCAGCACGATCTGGCTGAAACCCGATTCGGCCAGAAAGCGTGCTTTATCGGGTGTGCGGATATCGCACTGGGTGCTGGCATGCAGCTGGATAGGCGGAATATCCAGCTCCAGAATGCCCATATCCTGCACGATCATTGCATCGACCCCGGCGTCGTACAGCTGATGGATCAGCTGGCGCGCCGGCTCCAGCTCCGCATCATGCAAGATGGTATTGAGGGTGACGAAGATGCGGGCGCCGAAGCGATGGGAAAAGGTCACCAGTTCGGCGATCTCGCTTACCTCGTTGCAGGCATTGTGCCGCGCCCCGAAAGAGGGGCCGCCGATATACACCGCATCGGCGCCGTGCAGGATCGCTTCACGGCCGATTTCCACCGTTTTGGCGGGGGAAAGCAATTCCAGCTGATGGGGTAACAGGCTCATGGCAAATGCAGCATTGAAGAAAAGGGGCGGAAGTATAGCGGAATCAGAGGCTTAGCGAAGCAATGCCGATCCGGTTTCAAGCACTATGATTCAAGATCGGTTCAATAACGGGAATACTTTGCTTGCGTGGTCCGTGCGGGGTCGGTAGAAGACGTGCCGGGCATCAGGCCCTGTCGACGCGCTTGCAAGCTCTCATGAAAAACACCCGCATCCCCCCACCCTGGCGGCGCCCGCTGCTGATTACCTTGCTATCCCTGGGATTGGGCTGGGCGAATATCGCCCAGGCGGCCGATCCGGCGGCGGAGGTGGTATCCATCACCGGCCGCGGCGACTACCGCCTGCCACGCGCCGAGCAGTGGCTGCCAGCCAGCCTGCGCCTGCAACTGGCCGCCGAAAGCCTGGTGCGTACCGGCCCGGCCAGCAGCATGGGTTTATTGCTGGTCGATCAGGCGCAGATCAAGCTCGGCCAGAACAGCGTGTTCCAGTTGCGCGCCATCGCCAATGGCAATAGCGGCACTCGCATGTGGCTGCAACAGGGCAAAGCCTGGTCGCAGACCAAGAATGCCGGCCTCGGGCTCAGCATGGAAACACCCACCATGACCGCCGGCATCCATGGCACCGACTGGCTGATGGAAGTGGCCGAAGACGGCAGCAGCACCATTACCGTGCTGAGTGGCCTGGTATCGGTCAGCAATGCTTATGGCGCGGTCGAGGTGGGCAAGAATGAAACTGCAACCGCCCTGCCCGGCCAGGCGCCGGTCAAGCGCCAGCTGGTCAGCACTGCCGAGCGGGCGCAGTGGGTGACCAGTCATACCCTGCATGCAGCCGATTTCCCGGAATGGGCCAGCTTGCTCGGTAACGATTCCGACTGGCAAAACCGGGTTCCTGACTATCAAAACCGTCTCGCCACGCTGCGCCGTGACTCGCCCAGCGTGGCAGCCTGGCTGCTCGGTGCCGAGCTGGCTGCCTGGGCCGGCGACACCGCACAGGCGCGCGCCCTGCTTGCCGAAGGACAAACTCGCTATCCGAACGAACATCGCTTCGGCCTGTTGGCCGCCAAGCTGGCGCTCGGCGCGGGAGATGCCAAACAGGCGCGGCAGCTACTTGCCCAACAGCCGGATTCGTTCAACCGGGCGCTATTACTGGGCCAGCTTGCGCAGTTCGATGGCGAGGCCGGCGCTGCCGAAGCTGCCTACCAGCACGCCATCGCCTTGCAGCCCGATCGCGCCGAAGGCTGGCTGGGGCTGGGCACGGTGCGCGCCGAACGCGAACACTGGGCGGCCGCACGCAGCGATCTGGCACAAGCCAAGGCACGCGGTGCCAGCCAGGCCGCAGCGGAGCAGGCCTGGCTCGCCACCCTGGCCGATTTGCCGACCGAGGCGCAGGCACACTACCAAGCGGCCCTTGCCGCCAACCCGGCTGACTATGTTGCCTGGACTGGCCTGGGCGTGGCGCGGCTAAAAGCCGGCGATAACGCCGGCGCCCTCGATGCACTATTGCACGCCAATACCATCGAACCGCGTTATGCGCGATCCGAGCTGTATATGGGCGCGGCTTACTACCGTCTCGGCAAGATCAAAGCCGCGCAGGACACACTGACCCGCGCCGCCGAACTGGACCCGAACGACCCGCTGCCCTGGCGCTTCAAGGCGATGATCGCCCGCGACCAATGGCAGCCGGAACAGGCGCTTGCGGCCGACCGGCAGGCGTTGGCGCGCCAGTCACGCCTGCGCTCACTCAACCAGCTGGCGGTAGATAAGGCCGGCAGCGTCAGCCTGGGCGCCTCGCTATCCGACCTGGGGCTGGCTAACTGGGCGCAGCGCCTCGCTCAGGATGGCCTGTATGAATATTGGGGCGGCAGCCATCTGTTCCTCGCCAGCCAGTATCCAAGCGGCCCGAACCGGCAATCGGAACTGATGCAGGGCCTTTTGAGCGACCCGACTGCGCTGGGCGTCACCCGTGCGCGTCAATCCTTGCTGGTTAGACCCGGGGTGGATGGCGAGCTGGGCGTGTCGGCCTACCGCATTGCGGGTGGCGATGCGCGCGATGCCCATGCTGCTGTCAGCGGCTATCACAATGACTGGCGGCCTCTGGCATGGTTGGCCGACCTTGATTCTTCGCACTTTTCTCCAGGCGATAGTCAGCAAACCATCCAGCAAACCAACCTCACCGTCGGCCTGGGAGGCAAGCTGACACAAGAGTTTGGCCTGTTTGCCTATGGCAGTCGCCAGCGCTATGACCTCAGCACACCCGGTGCACAGCAGGCCGCTTCGAATCGCGCTGATACCGGCCTGAGTTGGCGTCTGGCCCCGCAGGATATGGCCTGGCTGAAAGCCGGTACCGGTGACACGACCAATGACCGGCAGAACCCGCAAGGTCGAAATGGCACGCAACGCACAACCATCAGCCAGCATGACGCGCAGTTGCGCCTAAGTCACACAGGAAGCTCCGGGTGGACTTTTTCCGCTGGCCTTGAGCACTGGCGGAATGAGACCTCGATCGAGACTCGTCTGAAACAACGCAACCCAGGAGAAACCAATATCCGCCACGATGATGATGGCGGCCAAATCTGGCTGTCGTTACATCAAGCCTCAGGCGCGCTGCAATGGCAGACCGACCTGGCTTGGCAGCGCTACCACAAGCAGTTTTCGCAGTTGGATCGCCTGATTTTCCCAAACGGGCGTCTGGTCGATGCGCGCTTCAACGCCGAACGCGATGAACAGGTGCTTTCCTCCAAGCTGGGTCTGCATTGGCAAACCGGCGATATTGGCCTGCGTGCCATTTGGCAGGACTGGCTGCGGCCATACAGCGACAGTAGTCTGATGCCCACTGCCACGGTCGGCACCCCCTTGGCTGACAACTATGTACTGGCTGGCGGACGGCAGCAGCGCGCACGCCTCCAGGCAGACTGGAAGTTAGATAGTGGTCTGATCAGCGCTTTTGGCGAACAACTGCGCGTCAGCAATATCAGCGTAACTGGGCGAGCAGATAACGATCAGCAAGCGCTGAGCGAACTGGATGCCTTGCAAACTGCACAGAACAGCAACTTTTCCAGTATCGAAACATTGGAACGGCCATCGATATTCATTCGTGGCCGGATACGCAATAGCGGACTGGAAGCGGACTATCTGCTGTCTTCCGCATGGTCGATCAGCGGCGGCTATCTGTATAGCGTCAGTGAAAACCTCGGTAGCGGTTTGCAATCCGGCGCGGGACTTGGCCTGCCCGGCGCCCCGCTGCCTTATATTCCACGCCATCGCGCCCGCCTGATGCTGACCTGGAACGATGCGCCATGGCGCGTGCAAGGCGAATTGCTGTGGCGTAGCGAGCGCAAAACTGCAGAAGGCGGCAGCGCAGTCCTGCCTGCCGGCTGGCAAAGTCGTGTGCATCTGCAATGGCGTAGTGACAGCGCGCGCTGGCTATTGGATAGTTACGCCCGCTACCAGGCCCATTCCGAACATCCTCTTGCCCTGGGTAGCACGCTAACCTGGAAGTTCTGATGCAATCTGGCATGACCCGGCTGAGCCAATGGCTACGCACTGCACAGGCCCTCGGCATTGGCCTGCTGGTGCTGCAGCTCGGCTGGGGACTGGAGCAGCTGAGCCCCTGGCGCAGCGCCATGCTCAAGGAATTCGATGTCCTGACCCGACTGACCGCGCCGTACGCCCAGCGCCTGCCCATCGTGATTGTCGGCATCGACGACAATTCGGTGCCGGTTATCGGCCAGCGCTGGCCCTGGCAACGGCGTCTGCATGCGCAGCTGATCGATGCGCTGACCCGACGCGGCGCCCAGCTGATCGCCTTTGACGTGATGTTCGACACTCCGAGCAACGAGGAAGACGACGCAGCCCTGGAGGCCGCCATCAAGCGCTCGGGCAAGGTGGTGCTGGCCACCGCCATCACCCGGGCCGATGGGCACTATGGCAGCGTGTGGGTCAAGCAAGACCCCTTGCCACGCTTCGTGGCCGCCGGCGCCGAAGTCGGGGCAATCAATATCAAGCTGGATGAGGATCAGGTACTGCGCCGCAAGCCACACGAGCCGGATGCGATGTGGCAAGTGCTGGGTCGCCGCATCAGTCGCGAGACCGGGCTGCGCTTTGACCCGGCGGGCGACTATCTGCGCTACCTTGGTCATCGGCAAACCTTTATCTACCTGTCCTATTACCAGGCGCTGGAGCCGGACAAATACCTGCCGAAATTCGACTTCCAGCATGCCCTGGTACTGGTGGGACGCACCAGCTTCAGCACCAGCGATGTCAGCGCCATCGAGCTGGATCAGCTGCAAACCCCGTTCACCCTGTTCGACCGCACCGCCATGCCCGGCGTGGAGTTTCACGCCAATCTGGTGGAAACGGGCTTCGATGATCGCCCGCTGCATGAAGTGCCCGCCTCCCTTCGCTACATCTTGCCTGTCGTCCTGGTGCTGTTGATGGTGATTGCGGGCTGGCGCCTTCACTTCAGGCCGATGCTGCTGGTGCTTGGCACCAGCTGGCTGGTGTTGCCGCTGGGCGGATATGCCTTGTTCAAGCATGGCGACTACTGGCTACCGGTTGCACCGGCCTTGTTGGGCTGCACCCTGACCTTTCTTGCGCTGGGCGGCTTGGTATTGCGGCGCGAATCAGCCGGCCGGCGCGCCATCCGCAGCATGTTTTCGCGCTATGTACCGGAGAACGTGGTCCACCAGCTGGTACACCAGCGCCATGGCCCCGAGCTCGGTGGCGAGCAGCAGCTGATCACCCTGATGTTTACCGACCTGGCCGGCTTTACCGACCTGGCGGAAGAGCTCAAACCGGCCGAAGTCGGCGCCCTGCTCAATGAATACTTCCTGCGCATGACCGACGAGGTTTTCGCCCACGATGGCACGCTGGACAAGTTTATCGGCGATGCAATCATGGCGTTCTGGGGTGCACCGCTGCGCGACGATGACCAGGCACGCAAGGCGGTGCTGTGTGCACGCGACATGCTGAGCGCCATGGCGCGCTTCAATGCCGAACGAAAACGTCAGGGCAAGGGGGCGCTGAGCATGCGCATCGGCCTGCATACCGGCATGGCCATTGTCGGCAATCTCGGCTCACCCAAACGCTTCAACTACACCGCCGTGGGCGATGCTGTGAATCTTGCCGCCCGGCTGGAAGGCGCAAACAAGTACTATGGCACCCCCGTGCTGTATAGCGAGGATACTGCCAGGTTGTCGGGCATTGCCGGGCATAGGCGCGTTGATACCGTGCGGGTGAAAGGCAAGCGTGTCGCCGTTACGCTGTTCACCCTGTGTGACGATACCGCACTGATTGCCGCCACCGACGCCGCCCATGCCGCCTACGCCAGTCGAATCTGGGGAGAGTCTCTGGCGCTGTGGCAGGGCATGGCCCAGCGCTGGCCCGATGACCCGGTTGCCCAGGTATTCATCGCCAGACTGGAAGTATTTCTGATCAATCCGCCGGCCATCCACTGGGATGGCGCCTGGCTACTGGATAGCAAGTAAGCGAGCTTTTGATGACCCGCGCATCATCCCGAATCCGTCGCCTGACCCACCCTTTGCACCTTGCGCTGTTGGCCTCATCTTTGGCACTGTGCGCCGCCACGCCGCAAATCGCCGCGCGTGGTTACACCTCGATGGCGCTCGATGCCAGCGGCAATCTGTATGGCTGGGGCGATAATGGCGACGGTCTGCTTGGCCGCTACGGCCGCAGCGACAAGCCACTCGCCATCAACCCGGCCATCGCGGTAGCACGCGGCTATACCGGCAGGGCACGCACTTTCCTGATCGACACCCTGGGCGGCTTGTGGGGCAGTGGCGCCAATAACATCGGCCAGCTCGGCGATGGCACTTTTTTCCTGCGCCGCTCCGGCTTGGTCAAGCTTGGCGAGCAATACCAGGATCTGGCGCTGGGCGCCAACCATACCCTGGCGATCAAACGCGATGGCAGCCTGTGGGCCTGGGGCGACAATAGCGCCGGCCAGCTGGGCAATGGTGCCAGCAGTGCCAGCGCCAAACCCGTAGCCCTTGGGCTCAGCAAGGTCAAGGCGGTTGCCGCCGGCAGCCAGCATAGCCTTGCCCTGCTGGAAGACGGCAGCCTGTGGGCCTGGGGCGACAATAGCTTTGGCCAGCTCGGCGATGGCAGCCAGACTGCCCACAGCACGCCGGTGCAAGTCGGTAGCGACTATGTGCAGATCGCCGCCGGCGACGATTTCTCGATGGCGCTGCGTGCCGATGGCACTTTACTCGCCTGGGGCGCCAACCAGCGCGGTCAGCTGGGTGACGGCAACAAGCTTCCCCGTGCCAAACCGGTGCAGATAGCCGGCAGCTACCGGCAGATAGCCGCAGCCGGCCAGGCCAGCTTTGCTATCAGTACCAGCGGGAAGTTAACCGCCTGGGGTAGCAATACCGCAGATCCGATTGCGCCTGCTGCCGGTGTAACCCTGGCACAAAGCACCATCGGCCTGGCCGTCAACGACCAGTTCGTTCTGCTGCAAAAAGGCGATGGCTCGCTCTACAGCATCGACCGTAACGATCAGGCTCCCAGCAATGGCGGCGGCATTGTGCCTTCGGTGCTGGCCACCACACCGGTCGCGCTGGCGGGTGAGATCAAATCCTTCGCCGCTGGCGGCGGCCAGGCCTTGCTGGTGAAAAAGGATGGCAGCAGC
>NZ_JAYRLZ010000450.1:0-1781 GCF_041904975.1 Chitinimonas sp.
CTTGCTTCACACCAAAGGCAGGCACGCCCCAGGAATGGATCACAGCATTGGCGGTGGTGAGGATGCGCACTTTCTTGCCGACCGGCACCACCACCGGGTTATCTACTTCCAGCAGATAGTTGGCGTTCTTGGCCTCACCCTTGCCATCGAACTCCTCGTACTGGGTCTGTGGCGTAGCCAGGCGACTATGGAAGCTGATGCCTTCGTCGATGTAGTCATAGCCCCACTTCCACTGGTAACCGGTGACCTTGATGGTCAGATCGGCGCCGCGAGTGTCTTTTTGTGCCAACACCACCTTGGTTGCCGGGTAAGCCATGGCCGCCAGGATCAGCACCGGAATGATGGTCCAGATCAATTCGACCGTGGTGCTCTCGTGGAAATTAGCTGCCTTGTGACCTACCGATTTGCGATGCTTGAAGATCGAATAAAACATCGCTCCGAACACCACTACGAAGATGACCACACACACAATCAACAGATAGGTGTGCAGATCGTAGATCTCACCGGCAAGCTTGGTGGCGGGCGTCTGAAAATTCAGTTGGTAGTCGGCAAAACTGGAAAGGCTTGTGACGAGCGAAAGCGCGGCGGTGAGCCAGGAAGCGCGGTTCTTCATGTTGTCCCCATGACAGTACGCCAGCGGGTGCCAGCGTCTTTGCTTGCGCCGGTGTTCCGGCGTCATACGATTTCTTGCTTTGCCTTGACGCACATCAAGTGCGCACGGCAAAAGTCGCAGGCATGGTAGCAGAGGGAAGAACGCGACTCAACGAGCCAGAAGCGGCGAATTTACTTGTGCAGCAGGGCTTTAGCGTCGAATTCGAGTATTTGCACTTGATTCGATTGAACTTTTTCGCCAGATGAAAAATGCGGGATAACGCCAAGCAGCGGCGCAGTGATGCGCTTACGCAAATAATCGAGGTTTTCAGCAGGGCGCAACATGGCCGGATCGACACAATTGGCCACCCAGCCAGCCAGCTGCAAGCCGCGCGCCTTGATGGCTTCCACGGTCAACATGGCATGGTTCAGGCAACCAAGGCGCATACCCACCACCAGGATGACCGGCAGCCCCAGCGCTGCCGCCAGATCTGCCATGCTGCGCCGATCATCGATCGGCGCCAGCCATCCGCCCGCCCCTTCCACCAGCACCACATCACACTGGGCGGCCAGTGCGGCATAGCGCGACTCGATCAAGGAGAGGTCGATGCCGACGCCAGCCTCCTGCGCAGCCAGATGCGGTGAAATCGGTGGCACGAAGGCATAGGGATTGGCCAGCTCACGCGCAACCAACACATTGCTGGCACGGCGATGCGCCAGTACATCGTCGTTTTCCAGTTTACCTTGCGCATTGACCGTGCAGCCCGATGCCAGCGGCTTCATGCCGGCGACCTGCAGGCCTTCCGCTGCTAGCGCCTGCAATAGCGCACAGGTGCCTACCGTCTTGCCCACCTCGGTATCGGTACCGGTAACAAAGAAACCGCTCATCGCGCCGCTCTGCGGTGAAATTCGATTACCTGACGACCTTCACCCAGCGTCGGCTTCGGCGCCGGTTTCCAGGCATGGCCATACACCACCTCATAGGTGGCTGGCAGGCGCCCATCGCGGCGCAGTTTTTCATATGCTGCCTCGGCACGGGCCAGTTGGCCCTTGCCCATCAGGCCGCGGGAGCGACCTTGCGCCACGTTGTGGGCGCCGATCGCCTTCAAGTCACGCATCACCGCCTTGATGTCGGCATAGGTGAGCACGATCTTGTCCATATCCATCACCGGGCTGGCGAAGCCGGCATG
>NZ_JAYRLZ010000155.1:0-9841 GCF_041904975.1 Chitinimonas sp.
AGCATCGAGATTTAGCTGCTCCAGCTGCACACCCACGCCATGGCCGGTGGTCACCCGTACATCCACCCCCGCCTGCAAGCGCTGGTAGCCGGCCAATCTAGGCAAGAACCAGCGCATCGCCAGGGTGGGCGGCAAATGGATGCGCAATTCGGTGGACTGCGGGCCCAGCTCGGCGATTACTTTGGCAATGGCGTCAAACGCGCCCTCGACCGTCGGCAGCAAGGCCTGACCCACCGCCGTCAGCGCCACACCGCGCGCCTGGCGTGCAAATACCGGCTTGCCCAGATAGTCCTCCAGCAGTGCAATCTGCCGGCTGACTGCACTCTGGGTAAGAAACAGGCGGCCCGCCGCCCGGCTCATATTGCCCTCCCTCGCCACAACGGCGAACACCTGCAGGGAATACAAGGGGGGAAGTCGGTTCATGGCGTGGTAATCCGGTGGCAGGCCCGGTTTGCCCGGCCCAAGGCATGCAAAAAACGCATAGGCTACATGCAAATTCGGCGTTAGTCAGCGCCGCGCCCCGCTCTTATGCTGCTCGCCAATATCCAGCAGCCGATCAGGAGCCGCCATGTACCCTACACACAACAATTTCCGCGCCATCAGCTGGGTTATCGCCGGCATCAGCAGCTTTACCGTGATCGGTGGACTGACCAAACATCTCAGCGCACAGCATAGTGGCACCGCCGTGCTATGGGTCGGCGGCTTGCTCACCTTGCTGCTGGCCGCGCCCTGGGCTTTGCGCCAGCGCGCCCGGGCGATCCGCAGCCAAAAACCCGGCCTGCATCTGCTGCGCGCCCTGTTCAATACCTTGTCGGCACTGTGCGCCTTGTATGCCTTGCCCCGGCTCAGCCTCGGCGAAGTGACCTTCTACCAGCTCACCACGCCGATCTGGCTGATTCCGCTGGCGCTGATCTTCCTTGGCGAAGCCGTCCGGCCGATGCGCTGGCTCGGTGTGGCGGTGAGTTTTGCCGGCGTGTGGATTGTTGCCGCTCCGGGCTTTGATGCCGGCATCAGCCTGGCGGTAATGGCCATCCTGGCCAGCGCGGTCAGCGACGCCTTGCTCGGGGTCTTGCTCAAGCAAGGCCAGCATGAAACGCCGATGTCCATGCTGTGGTGGACCTTCAGCGGCAAGACCCTGCTGTTTGGCCTGCTATCGGGCTTCGCCCTGCCGCAGTTCAGCGCAACGGACTGGCTGCTGCTTGCCAGCATGGCCGTACTCAGCCTCGCCTGCATGCTGTGCTTTATCCACGGCTATCGCAGTGCCGACGCCACCGTAGCCGAAACCGGCAGTTTTGCCGGCCTGCTGGTCGGCCCGCTGGCCGGCTGGCTGATGTTTGGCGAAACCTTGGGCAATCACTACTGGCTCGGCGCTGCCGTGCTTACTGCCGGCATCCTGCTGGCGCTGTTCGAGCCCGCCCTGCCCTGGCGCGCCGTCGTGCGCAACGCCAAGCCGCTGTGCCTGCCGCAATCAGGCAGCTGAAGCGAGCGTGGCCAGCACCGGCGCATGGTCACTAGGGCGCTCGGCCTTGCGCGGCTCGCGATCGATCTCGCAGGCGGTGCAGATCTCGGCCAGGGGCCTGGACAGCAGCACATGGTCGATGCGCAGGCCAGCATTGCGGCGAAAGCCGGCGGCGCGGTAGTCCCACCAGCTGAAGGCATTCGGTTCTTGCTCGAACAAGCGGAAGCTATCGACCAGCCCCAGATCGATCAGGCGCTGGAAGCGCTCGCGCTCGGCCGGGCTGACCAAGACCTGGTCCACCCATTTTGCCGGGTCGTGCACATCGCGATCTTCCGGGGCGATGTTGTAGTCGCCCACCAGCGCCAGCTTGGGGTGGCGCGATAGTTCGCCTTCGACAAAGGCGATCAGCGCGTCCAGCCAGGCCAGCTTGTAGGTGTATTTATCGGAATCGAGACTTTGCCCGTTCACCATATAGGCGCCAATCACCCGCACGCCATTGACGGTGGCGGTGATCACCCGTTTTTGCGGATCGTCGAAATCGGGCAGGTTGAACTGCACATCTTCAAGCGGCGCACGCGCAATCATCGCCACGCCGTTGTAGGTTTTCTGGCCGACAAAGGCGACATGAAAACCGGCCGCCTCGATCTCGCTGCGCGGAAAAGCATGGTCTTCCAGCTTGGTTTCCTGAATGGCCAGCACCGTCAGCTCGGGCCGGGCAGCGAGCCAGTCCAGCACCTGCGGCAGACGTACTTTGAGGGAATTGACGTTCCAGGTGGCGATTTGCATAACAGCACTCATGGATGGATTCAACAAGGGACAGGCTGTGAAGGCTGGTAACAAACCGGACCAGCCCGTTCAACGCGATGCAGGAGCTGCCGCCACATCTTGCGCGCAGCGGGAGTAGGAACACCAAGCGTCAAGGAGCGGAACCTAGCGTCCGTTCATCAGGCGGTTAAACTTTGGAATGCGAAAGTCTTCCGGAAAATCATCACGCGTTCCCAGATTCATGCCCAGGCGGTACTCACCGGGCACGGCCTGGCCATTAACCTCCTGAGGCTGGAACAACCAACCTTCTAACGAAACCTTGGCAAAGCGACGCACTGACTCCGGGATTCCGGCCGGCGCTTCCACATCGATCCGGCCGCACTTTCCGCTGACATCAACCTCACACCTGACAGTCAATGAACCATGCCATTCGCCAGCCTTACCCACTTCATCCGGAAAGCTTGCCATATAGGTTTTGATGGGCAAAGGCAGGACAGACAATGAATCCAGCTTGGCGGAGCCTCCCTTGGCAGACGGCGTGATGGTGAACGATGTCAGCACGCCTGTCTTGAATGTTGCGGGACGACCATCGACGACCGGTGCCTGGATATGCGCCTTGGCAAGGCGCGCCCGGACGTTGTCGAGGAAGGCTGCGGGGTAATTGGCTGATTCGGCAATGTCGATATCGCTTGAATTGCCATTGGCATCAAACAACACCGAGGACCAGACATCTACCTTGTAGGGCAGGCCATCAGTCTCGTCCGCCTGAGGAAGCGCCAACAATGCACAGAACGACAATACGACGACGAGGATGTTTTTCATGAATTGGTCAGCCTGGCGGTTTCGGCCCGCGATTCTAGCCCAGCCAGTCAGCGACGCAACAAGCTTCACCCAGGCCATGTGGCGCCCGGATCAACGTTTTGTGACTTTGCCTACCAACTGTGTTTCCTTACCCCCCAGCAAGAGCCTGTTCACGATCTTTTTGCACAGGCCCTCCACCCGGCTTGGCAAATACATTGCCCCCGCTTCTTGTCTCTCAGAATCAAGATCATTCAGGGATCACTGCATCACCCCCGCCACCCCCAGCTTGCCATTGAGCATATCGGCAGCACTGCTGCCGTAGCCGATATAGATGGTCGAGCCGTGCAGGCTGCTGTTGAAGGCATCGCTCAGGGTGGCGATGTTTACATCGAAGCTGCTTCCGGCCACCGTGGCGGTGGCCGCCGGGATGGCGGGCGGGGCATAGGCCACCCAATTCTCGCCATTGCGCACATACACCGTATTGCCGAACAGCACGCCGATATACACATTGACCGGCTTGCCTACATCGGCGGTCGCCGGTGTGATGGTGGCACTGTAGACAACGCTGCCAGCAGCCGCATTGCGATGCAGGGCAAAGCTCGGCGTGGTGATATTGATTGCGCCGCCAATCGAGCGATAGGCAGCGGCGGCGTCGAGTATGCCGTAGCCCCAGGTGTAGTTCGGCGCCTGCGGCAGCAGGGTCGCCACATTGTAGACAGGCAGGCCGCTGCTGAAGCCATTGCTCTGCACGTTGCGCAACAAGGCCTGGCGTACCTCGGCGATGCCCAGCTTGGGATTGGCCTGCAGCAGCAGGGCGATAGCGCCGGTCACGTGCGGCGTGGCCATGCTGGTGCCGCTTTCGACGATATGCACACCGTCCGGGTCGGTATCCTTGATATTCGGTGCACTGGTGTCGGTGGCCAGCGACGACATGATGGCCGAGCCCGGCGCAGTGATTTCCGGCTTCATGATGGGCGGACACTTGGCCAGATTGCTGCAATTGCGCCGTGGCCCGCGGCTGGAGAAGCTGGCGATATCGCCCACGGCGCCGGCATTGATCTGGTAGTTCTTGCCATTGAGGCTGGCCCAGTGATCCTTGGTGACATAGGCCGCTACGCTCAGCACATTGGTCGCCGATGCGGTGTCGGTGATGATCTCGCTGGTCAGCGCCTCGACATGGTCGGTAAAGCTGGCGCCGTTGCCATCTTCGTCGCCGATGATGCTGAAGCTTGCCACCGCGCGGTCGAGCTGGACGGCGGTCAGCGCAATGGTCCACACGCCGGTCTTGACCGGGCTGCTGCCGGTATCGAGGTTGATCAGGATTTGCCGGTCATCATTGGCAGCCTGGGTGTCCGATGAGGAGACGACAATGGCGCCGCAGCTGGTATCCACCCGCACCGGCCGGCTGGCCGCGGCCACCAGGCCGCTGTCGCAGCCGACACTGGGGCCGGTGACCCGTACGCTATACGCCTGCTTGCCCGGATACCACATTTCCAATTGGTAGCTACGGCTGCCATCAGGCACCTGGTAGCCGATATTGACGGTTTGCCCCTGGCTGATGCTGCCGGTGGCGCGGATCGGTGCATCGGCCTCGTTGCCTACCGCACCGGTAATCAAAAAGCCCGGCCCGACAGCATTGGACAAGGCGCGCTCGTAGTTCGACGTGCCATCGCGCGCGCCGTAATAGCTGCCCAGGCTAAGGTTCACCACCGCCGGCTTGCCGAGCGAGCTGGCCACCTGCTTGACGTAGTTGACGCCATCGACCACCGAATCGCTGGCCTGCACGCCATCGCCAAGCGGATTGGCCGCCACGATATCGGCCTGCGGCGCCATGCCCACCATGCGAAAGGCCGCTTTGCCATTGCCGGTAGCCTGGCCATTGCCGGCGGCGATACCGCCGACATGGGTGCCATGGCCGCCCGATGAGGGCTGGGTGCAGGCGCTGCTATTGCCTTGAATGGCGGCATTGATCATGGCTGCAGTACACACGCCGCCATAGGCAAAGCCAGCCGGCGGGCTACCGGCTGCAGCACGGGCGCGCATATCCCAAAGCTGCAGGATGCGGCTGCTGCCATCGGCATTGCGAAAATCCATGTGCCGGAAGTCGATGCCATCATCGACGATGCCGACAATCACCCCCCGGCCGGTGGCACCGGTGAGATTCAGCCCGCTGCCGCTGCGCAGCGTATCGGCGCGCGTGGCCGGCACGCTGGCATCGAGCCGCGGCCGCATTTTGCGCGCCGCCTCGACATAAACCACCTCGGGCATGGCAGCCAGACGCGGCAGGCTATCAAGCGGAATATCCACCGTGGCGACATCGCCCACCACGCTGCGCACGGTAACGCCCTCGGCGCGGATGGCGTCCAGCGTGCCTGGTTGAAAGCGCAGCAAGGCGGCGACGCTCGGTGTAACAGCGCTGCGCGCCAAGCCATCGCTACGCGAGGCTTGCGGCAGCAGGCGAGGCGCCAGTTGCGGGAAGCTGGCCACGGTGCGCAAAGCACCATCGAGCCGGCCATCGGCGTGCACGCCCATCGCCAGAGCCAGCACAGTCAAATAAGAAATCAGGCGAACAGGCTGCATGGCCACTCCCGGAAATAAAACGGGCCGCCAGCATGGCAGGCAGCCCGTCGTGTTGAAATGCACCGGCCCGATCAGGGCTTGGCAGGCGTCTTGGCGGCAGGGGCGGCTGGCGCGGCAACCGGGGTCGGGCCGCTGATATTCTTGGCAGTCGGATCGGCCGATTTCGGATAACCGGCATTATCCAGCGCGCCCTGCCAGCTTTCCGGCTCGAAGCCGCGCAAGGTGGTTGCACCCACCTGCAACACCGGCACCACCGCATCGCCGCTCAAGATTTTCTTCAAAGCCTCCAGGTCGGCCGGGCTGGCTTGCGGATTGCGCAGACCGTAGGGCACACCGCGCTTGCTCAGCAACAGCCGCGCGCTGTCGCAGCTTTCGCCGCAGTTATTCGCCCACAAAATCACTGGCGACTTGCGCATGGCCTCTTTCAGATCAAAGCCGCCACCGCTGGTCTGGATCACATTGGTCTTGATGTCCTTGCTTTGCGCTTTCTGGTCGGGCGGCGGCGTGTCGGAGAACACGATATTTCCGTTTGCGTCCTTCCATTGATACACCTTGCCCGCCAGGGCGAACGGTGCAGAAAGAATCAGCAGGGCAAGAAGCAGGCGGCGCATGAGGGAACTCCAGCAACAAGCAATGACATTGGTATGACAGCAAAACCCGATTTTCACCTTGATTGCACTATCGAACAAGGATTTTATATTCAGTCGGCATATCCGGCTATAAGCCAGAAACCCGAGCCAGCCAGAGAACCGGGCGCTCATGCCATAATCGCGCTTCCGCGCCAGACTTCTGACCATGTCTCTTCCCGTTCTCAATCTAATCGGCCCCGGCAAGCTGGGCTTGAGCCTTGTCCGCCTGTGGCAGGCGGCCAATACGGTCATACTAGGCGATGTTGTCGGCCGCGACCGGCACAAATCCGCCGCGATTGCCACCACGCTCGGCGCACGCGCCTGTCAGATCGACGAGCTGGCACCGGCCGACTTCACCCTGATCGCCACGCCGGATACGCATCTGGCCCATGTCGCCGCGCAGCTGGCAGCTGCCGGCACGCTCCGGCCGGGCAGCGTGGTGTTTCATTGCAGCGGCGCCTTGCCATCTGCCGTATTGGCGCCGTTGCGCGCGGCCGGCGCGCTGCTGGCCAGTGTTCACCCATTGAAGTCGTTTGCCAGCGATGCGGTCTCGGCCGGCGAATTCTCCGGCAGCTACTGTGGCTGCGAAGGCGATGCCGAAGCATTAGCGCGGCTGGCGCCGTTATTCGATGCCCTGGGCGCGCGCCGTTTTGCCATCGACGCCGATCACAAGACCCTCTACCACGCCGGCGCCGTGCTGGCCTGCAACAAGCTGGTAGCCCTGATGGAGTGCGCGCTGCGCAGCATGGCGGCGGCCGGTGTGCCGCGCGACATCGCCTGGCCGGCATTGCGCCCGCTGATCGACGGCACCCTGATCAATCTCGACCGCCTCAGCCCCGCGCAGGCGCTGACCGGGCCGATTGCCCGTGGCGATGCCGTCACTGTCGATCGCCAGCAAGGGGCACTGGCTGATCTTGACCCTAGCGTGGCGACGGTTTACCGAAGCCTGGGAGAAGTAGCGGTGCAGCTGACCAATCTGGATGAGACACAGCGCCAGTCACTGCGTGCCGCACTGGAGGCGCAAGCATGAGCAACTGGCCGATGCAGCCGATCGGCATGATCGAAAGCTGCTTCAAGGAAAAATTCGCCATCCCGCGCCAGCCCGGCCTGTGTCCCTCGGCCGAGGCCACCCTGCACCTGCTGCCGCCGTTTGATCAGGCCGACACGGTGCGCGGCCTGGAAGCATTCAGCCATGTGTGGCTGCTGTTCGCCTTTCATGAGACAGCCGCGCAGGGCTGGCGCCCGACGGTCCGGCCGCCCAAGCTTGGCGGCAACCAGCGGGTAGGCGTATTTGCCACCCGCTCCACCTTTCGCCCCAACCCGATAGGCATGAGCGTGGCACGCCTCGCCGGCATCGAGACTGACCAGGGCGTGCGCTTGCGCCTGGCCGGCGCCGACCTGCTCGATGGCACGCCGGTGCTCGATATCAAACCCTACCTGGCCTATGCCGACGCAATTGCGCACGCATCCAACGGCTATGCCGATGCTGGCAACGCACCTCTTGCGGTCAGTTTTGCGGCAGAAGTCGAGCCGGCGCTGGCCCGACTTACCCAGCGCCTGCCGCATTTACGCCAATTGATCAGCGAGGTCCTGGCGCAAGACCCGCGCCCGGGCTACGCCGACGACCCGGATCGCGAATACGGCATGGCGCTGTACGACCTGAATATCCGCTGGCGTTGTCAGGCGGGGATGGCGGTGGTGTGCAGTATTCGCCACACCAACGACAACTTGCCTCAATAAGGTAACCACCATGAAAACACTAGGCCTGATCGGCGGCATGAGTTGGGAATCCACGGTCAGCTATTACCGGCTGATCAATGAAGGGATCAAACAGCGGCTGGGCGGCTTGCATTCGGCCAAGCTACTGCTGTCCTCGGTCGATTTTGCCACCATTGCCGAGTTACAACGCGCAGGCGACTGGGATGAGGCGGGGCGACAGCTGGCCGAGGAAGCCAGGCGCCTGCAGGGTGCCGGCGCCGAGTTGCTGGTACTGGCGACCAACACCATGCATCTGGTAGCGCCGGCAATCGAGGCGGCCACCGCTATTCCCTTGCTGCATATCGTCGACCCGACCGGCGCCGCCCTGCGTGCCGCCAGCATCGACTGCGTCGGCCTGTTGGGTACCCGCTTCACCATGGAGCAGGATTTCTACCGTGGCCGCCTGGAGTCGATGCATGGCTTGCGGGTGATTACGCCGGCGCAGCCCGCGCGCGAGCGCGTGCATCAGGTGATCTTCGACGAGCTATGCCTTGGGCGCATTGAAGAGGACTCGCGCCGCGACTATCTCGATATCGTCGCCCAGCTGCAGGCAGCCGGCGCGCAGGCGGTGATCCTCGGCTGCACCGAAATCGGCCTCTTGCTGCGGCAAAGCGATTGCGCGCTGCCACTTTTCGACACCACCGCCCTGCACGCCCAGGCAGCGGTCGACGCCATGCTGGCCTGAGCAACCGATCTTCCATGGCATTTGATTTCAGCAAGCTCCCCAAGACCCAGCTCGGCCAGTTGCATAAGCTCGGTATCCAGCAGGCGTTTGATCTGATCCTGCACCTGCCGCTGCGCTATGAGGACGAAACCCATCTCTACCCATTGGCCGATGCGCCGCTGGGTGCGCCGGTGCTGGTGGAAGGCACGGTGCGCCATGCCGAAGTCACTTACCGGCCGCGCCGCCAGCTGGTGGCGCGCATCGAGGACGATGCCGGCCATGAGTTGTTTGTGCGCCTGCTCAATTTCTATCCGAACCAGCAAGGCCAGCTGGCCGAGGGCAAGCGGGTGCGGCTGCTCGGCGAAATCCGCCACGGCTATTTCGGCAAGGAGATGGTGCACCCGAAGATACGCACGGTCAGCGAGGGCAGCGCGCTGGCCGAGGCCTTGACCCCGGTCTACCCCACGGTGAATGGCCTGGCCCAGCCGGCCCTACGCAAGCTGATCGCCCAGGCCATGCACGGCTGCGTGCTCAGCGACACCCTGCCAGCCCCCTTGCTGCAGCGCCTGGGCCTGATGCGCTTTGATGCCGCGGTGCAGCTATTGCACTACCCGACGCCCAATATTGCCCAGCATGAGCTGAGCGAGCGCAACCATGCTGCCTGGCTGCGGCTCAAATTCGATGAATTACTGGCCCAGCAGCTGTCGATGCGCCTTGCCTACCGCCGCCGCCGCGCCCAGTCGGCGTCGGTGTTGCACCCGGCGGGCGAGCTGGCCGCACGGTTAATCAAGCAGCTGCCATTTGGCCTGACCGATGCGCAGGCCCGCGTGCTGGTGGAAATCCGCCAGGATCTCGCCTCGCCGCACCCGATGCAGCGCCTGCTGCAAGGCGATGTTGGCGCCGGCAAGACCATTGTGGCGGCGCTGGCAGCGCTCGATGCCATCGAAGCCGGCTACCAGGTGGCCCTGATGGCGCCCACCGAAATCCTCGCCGAACAGCACTTCAAGAAACTGAGCGACTGGCTAAGTCCGCTCGGCATCCGCATCGTCTGGCTGGCCGGCTCGCTCAAACCACGCGCCAAGGCTGCCGCCATTGCCGAGGTGGAAAGCGGCGCAGCGCAGCTGGCCATCGGCACCCATGCCTTGTTCCAGGATGCCGTCACCTTCGCCCGCCTTGGCCTTGCCA
>NZ_JAYRLZ010000451.1:0-1761 GCF_041904975.1 Chitinimonas sp.
GGCAGCAATCGCATTACTTCCGCAGCGGCGCAGACCGCTGCGTTTTCCACCCAAGCAGGAGATACATCATGTCCGAAGTCGTTATTGTTGCAGCACTGCGCACCGCCATTGGCTCTTTCGGCGGCAGCCTGGCCAAGGTGTCGGCGCCGGAGCTGGGCGCCACCGTGATCAAGGCCTTGCTGGAGAAAACCGGCGTGGCAGCTGACCAGATCAGCGAAGTGATCATGGGCAATGTGCTCACCGCTGGTCTTGGCCAGAATCCGGCACGTCAGGCCGTGATCAAGGCCGGTCTGCCGGTGGAAGTGCCGGCGCTGACCATCAACCAGGTGTGCGGCTCGGGCTTGAAGGCGATTCATCTGGCGGTGCAGTCCATCGTGTCGGGCGACAACGAGATCGTTATCGCCGGCGGCCAGGAAAACATGAATGCCGCGCCGCATCTGCTCAACAACAGCCGCGATGGCATCCGCATGGGCAATGGCACCCTGGTGGACAGCATGATGTATGACGGTCTGACCGATGTGTACAACCAGTACCCGATGGGCATGACGGCCGAGAATATCGCCAACAAGTATGCGATCAGCCGCCAGGAGCAGGATGAGCTGGCGCTGGCCTCGCAGAACAAGGCGGAGGCGGCACAGAAGGCCGGCAAGTTCGTCGATGAGATCGTTCCGGTGCTGATTCCGCAACGCAAGGGCGATCCGGTGGCCTTTGCCAGCGATGAATACATCAAGCACGGCACCACCATGGAGGCGCTGGCCAAGTTGCGTCCGGCCTTTACCAAGGAAGGTTCGGTCACCGCCGGCAATGCCTCGGGCATCAATGATGGCGCTGCTGCGGTGATGCTGATGTCGGCCGACAAGGCCAAGGCGCTGGGCCTCAAGCCCTTGGCGCGCATTGCCGGCTATGCATCGAGCGGGGTCGAGCCCAGCATCATGGGCATGGGCCCGGTGCCGGCAACGCAGCGTGCCTTGGCCCGTGCTGGCTGGACGCTGGACCAGATCGACCTGATCGAAGCCAATGAAGCATTTGCCGCCCAGGCGCTCGGCGTGGCGCGCGAACTGAAGTGGGACTGGAACAAGGTCAATGTCAATGGCGGCGCCATTGCCCTGGGCCACCCGATCGGCGCGTCCGGCTGCCGGGTACTGGTGACCCTGGTCCATGAGATGAACCGCCGCGACGCCAAGCGTGGTCTGGCTACCCTGTGCATCGGTGGGGGCATGGGTGTGGCGCTGTGTATCGAGCGCGCCTGATCCTGCGCTGAGGTGCTGACAACAGCCCGGCCCCGGCCGGGCTGTTTGCATTGGAAAACATGCTCGCCATTGACCTCAAGCCGACTTGAGCTTGGATACTCGTTCGCTTAAACAAACCGTGGAGCGAACACCATGCACGCGACAAGCTATCTGGAACACGCCAATCTGCAAGTGCAGGATATCGATGAAGCCAGCCATTTCATCCTGACGGCACTGCCGGATTGGCGCCTGCGCGGGCAGGGCGATATGGACTGGTTCGGCAAGCCGGTGCAATGGCGCCATCTCGGCAATGATCACGCCTATATCGCGCTGCAAAGCGGTGCAACCGAGCCGGCGGCGAATTGGCGGAACTGCAGCGCGAATGTCAAACATCTTGGGATGGTGGTGGCCTCCTTGCCGGCATTGCTGATGCGCCTTGAGGCTGCAGGCTATCTGCCCGATCATTGGGGGGCTAGCCACCCGCATCGCCGCAGCGTGTATTTTCTGAATCGCGACGGGATCCAGTTCGAAT
>NZ_JAYRLZ010000156.1:0-7124 GCF_041904975.1 Chitinimonas sp.
GCTGCAATGAAACGGGGCGGCGAAGCGGCTGGCCAGCCAGTCGGCCAGGCCGATGTGGTCAGGGTGGTAGTGGGTAGCCACTACGCGTGCAAGCGGCTGGCCGGCCATGATGCCGGCAAACTGCCGCTCCCAAAGCGCGCGGGTCTCCTCGCTGTCGTAGCCGGCATCCACCGCACACCAGCCATCTGCGTCTTGCAGCAGCCACAGATTGATATGGTTGAGGGCAAACGGCAGCGGCATGCGCAACCAGAGCACACCCGGCGCAACGGCAAGCGTCTCGCCCGGCGCCGGCAGGGCATCATGAAGGGGATAGCGAAGACGATGAGGCATGGTGCGCTGCGCAAAAAAAGACCGCCGATTATGACATCAGCGGGGCGCTCTGCTATCTTCGGCCGATGATTCATCCCATCTTCACCCGCTGATCGCCATGTCTGACGACCGTACCTACACCATTACCGAACTGGCGCGCGAATTCGACCTGACGCCGCGCGCCATCCGGCATTACGAACACGAAGGCCTGCTGGCGCCGGGCCGCCAGGGGCGCAACCGGGTGTTCACCCGCGCCGACCGCACCCGGCTGAAACTGGTGCTGCGCGGCAAGCGGCTCGGTTTTTCGCTGCAGGAAACCCGCGAGCTGTTCGATCTGTACGACGCCGCCCGCGACGAGCGGCCGCAATTGGCCAAGCTGCTGGAATTTCTGCGCCCCAAGCGCGAGGCGCTGGAGCAGCAGCGACTCGATATCGATGCGGTATTGCGCGAGATGGACGTGCTGGAACACGACGCCAAGACGCTGCTGCAGGAATAAGGCAAATTTTCGATCGGTGAAATTGACGTTAACGTCAACGTCACTTAGAGTAAGCTGTTGAACGCGCGCCCGTGGCACGCGACCGGAATGACCGACTAAACCTGAGCGCCCCGCCGCTCGACAGGAACTGACCATGCATATCCCCGCCCTGAATTTTGGTCTTGGTGAAGACATCGACATGCTGCGTGAGGCAGTGCGTGGTTTTGTCGAAGCCGAAATCACCCCGCGTGCTGCCAAGATCGATGAGGAAAACCTGTTCCCGGCCGATCTGTGGCGCAAGCTCGGTGAAATGGGCCTGCTGGGCCTCACCGTGCCGGAAGAATTCGGCGGCACCAATATGGGCTATCTGGCCCATATCGTGGCGATGGAAGAAATCTCACGCGGCTCGGCCTCGGTCGGCCTCTCTTACGGCGCCCACTCCAATCTGTGCGTGAACCAGATCGCCAAGAACGGTAATGATGCGCAAAAGCGCAAATACCTGCCCAAGCTGATTTCCGGCGAGCACGTCGGCGCCTTGGCGATGAGCGAACCGAATGCCGGCTCCGATGTGGTGAGCATGAAGCTGCGCGCCGACAAGGTGGGCGACAAATACGTGCTCAATGGCAGCAAGATGTGGATCACCAATGGCGGCGATGCCGATGTGATGGTGGTGTACGCCAAGACCGATGTGAACGGCGGCTCCAAGGGCATGACCGCCTTCCTGGTCGAGCCGAAGAATTTCAGGGGCTTCAGCCATGGCAGCAAGCTCGACAAGCTGGGCATGCGCGGCTCCAATACCTACCCGATCTTCTTCGACAATGTCGAAGTGCCGGAAGAAAACGTGCTCGGCGCCGTTGGCCGTGGCGTGAATGTGCTGATGAGCGGCCTCGACTATGAACGCGCCGTGCTGGCCGGCGGCTCGCTCGGCATCATGGCCGCCAGCATGGATGCGGTGGTGCCCTATGTGCACGAGCGCAAGCAGTTCGGCCAGGCCATCGGCGAATTTGAACTGATGCAGGGCAAGCTGGCCGATATGTACGCCACCTGGAGTGCCGCCCGCGCCTATGTGTATGCAGTGGGCAAGGCGCTCGATCGCGGCGAAACCACCCGCAAGGACGCCGCTGGCGCCATCCTGTACGCAGCCGAAAAAGCCACCTGGATGGCAGGCGAAGCAATCCAGACCCTCGGTGGCAATGGCTATATCAAGGAATACCCGGTTGAGCGCCTGTGGCGCGATGCCAAGCTGTATGAAATCGGTGCCGGCACCAGCGAAATCCGCCGCATGCTGATTGGTCGCGAGTTGTTTAACGAGACGAAGTGAGACGTCACCAAGCGACGTCGTGAAACGTGAAAGGTGATGCCGCGTTGCGGCTTGTGAAATCCGCAAGGATTTGCCGCGCTGACCACCACCTTTCACCCTTCACTTTTCACCTTTCACCCCGCTTTCCCCCCGAAGGAGCCTCCCCATGTCCGATTCCATCGTCATCGTTTCCGCCGCCCGCACCCCGATGGGGGGCTTGATGGGTGATTTCAACAGCCTCAAGGCTGGCCAGCTCGGCGCTGTCGCCATCAAAGCCGCGGTCGAGCGCGCCGGCATTGCCCCTGCTGATGTTGAAGAAGTGATCATGGGCAATGTGCTGCCCGCCGGCCAGGGCCAGGCCCCGGCCCGCCAGGCATCACTCGGTGCCGGTCTGCCACTGTCGGCCAACTGCACCACCATCAACAAGATGTGTGGCTCGGGCATGAAGGCGGTAATGCTGGCCCATGACCTGCTCAAGGCTGGCAGCAATAGCGTGATGGTGGCAGGCGGCATGGAAAGCATGTCCAACGCGCCCTACATCCTGCCCAAGGTGCGCGCCGGTCTGCGTCTGGGCCATAGCGAAGTCAAGGACCATATGTTCCTCGACGGTCTGGAAGACGCTTACGACAAGGGCCAGCTGATGGGCGTATTTGCCGAGCAATGCGCCGACAAATACCAGTTCAGCCGTGAAGCCCAGGACGAATTCGCCCTGCGCTCGCTGACCCGTGCCCAGCATGCGATCAAGGATGGCCTGTTCAAGGCGGAAATCGCGGCGGTAACGGTTGCCGGCAAGAAGGGCGATACCCTGATCGACACCGACGAGCAGCCAGGCAAGGCCATGCCGGAAAAGATCCCGGCGCTCAAGCCTGCCTTCCGCAAGGACGGCACGGTCACCGCCGCCAATGCCAGCTCCATTTCCGATGGCGCCGCCGCCCTGGTGATGATGCGTGAATCGGAAGCGGCCAAGCGCGGCCTCACGCCACTGGCCCGCATCGTCGGCCATGCCAGCCATGCGCAAGAGCCAGGCTGGTTCACCACCGCCCCGGTCGGCGCCATGAAGAAGCTGTTCGAGCAAACCGGCTGGAGCGCCGACAGCGTCGATCTGTACGAAATCAACGAAGCCTTTGCCGTCGTCACCATGGCCGCCATGGTGGAATTGAACCTGCCGGCCGACAAGGTGAACGTGCATGGCGGCGCCACCGCGCTGGGTCACCCGATCGGTGCTTCGGGCGCACGCATCATCGCCACCCTGATCTACGCCCTGCGCCAGTATGGCAAGCAGCGCGGCGTAGCCAGCCTGTGCATCGGCGGCGGCGAAGCCACTGCTGTAGCCATCGAGCTGATCTGATGGGTACCGCGCTGATTATCGGTGCCAGCCGTGGCATCGGCCATGAGCTGGTGCGCCAGTACCGAGCAGACGGCTGGCGCGTGCTGGCCACCCACCGCAAGCTGAATGATGCCAAGGCGCTGCGCGAGCTGGGCGCCGAGGCGATCCGCCTTGACGTGACCGACGCAGCCGCCAGTGTGGCGCTGGCCGATTCCCTGCGTGCGGGCGAACTCGATGTGGTGGTGATCAATGCCGGCATCTTCCCGACCGGCGACAGCGACCCGGCAGCACTGGACGAGGCCAGTTTTCTCGATGGCATGCGCACCAATGTGCTGGCACCGCTGCGCCTCGCGGGCCTGTTGGGCAGCAAGGTCAAGGCAGGCGGCGTGATGGGCTTTATGTCCACCAGCATGGCCAGCCTTGGCCAGTTGCAAATGAGCAATGCGCCGTTTTACCGCTGCAGCAAGACCGCCCTGAATATGGTGGTGCGCCAGCAAACCCTGATCCTGCGTGATAGCGGTGTATTCACCGTGGCGCTCGATCCGGGCTGGGTGCAAACGGATATGGGCGGCGCTGACGCCGATATCGATGTTGCCACCAGCGTGGATGGCTTGCGCCGGGTCATTGCCAGCATCGATGCCGCCAGCTCGGGTAGTTATTTCGCCTACAACGGCAAACAGCATTCATGGTAAGGCAGTGAAACTTTATTTCGAAGACCTCAAGCCCGGCCGGGTGTTCAAATCCGGCCCCATCCTGGTGGAAGCGGCGGAAGTGCGCGACTTTGCCGAGCGCTACGACCCGCAGGACTTCCACCTCGATGAGGCAGCCGGCGCCGCCAGCGTATTCGGTACCTTGGTGGCAAGCGGCTGGCAGACTGCCGCCTATAGCATGCGCATGCTCGCCAATAGCGAACTGGCCAATATCGCCAATGGCTTGGTAGGTCTGCAGATCGACAAGCTGATGTGGCACCAGCCGGTCAAGCCGGGCGATGTACTCAGCACCGAATTTGACGTGATGAGCCGCAAACATTCGCGCTCACGCCCGCAATTCGGCGTGGTGCAACTGGCCTGGCGCACCTTCAACCAGCATGGCGATCTGGTGATGAGCCTGGAAAACGCGATCTGGGTGGCGGTGCGGGACGTGTGAAAAGTGATAGGTGAAACATGAAATGTGGTTCGCCTACGGCTCAAATTCAGTGCGGCGTTGCCGCACCACGTTTCACCGATGCCGCAAAACGGCAAGTCACGTTTCACTTTTCACTCACGCCTCACCGCGAGTGAGCAGCAAAAATTTGGAGACAGCATGATCCTCAGCGAAGAACACCAGATGATCCGCGACAGCGTTCGCGACTTTGCGCGCGAGCGTTTGTGGCCGACGGCTGGGGCGCGCGATGAAGCGCATGCCTTTCCGCATGAGGAAGTCGCCGAAGCCGCCGGACTTGGCCTGTTTGGCCTGACCGTGCCACCGGAATGGGACGGCGCCGGGCTCGATTACCTGGCATCGGCCATTGCCATTGAAGAGTTGGCGGCTGGCGATGGGGCGTTTTCCACCATCGTCTCGGTGCATAACTCGGTAGGTTGCGGCCCGCTGCTGGCCTTTGGCACGGAGGCGCAAAAGCACAGCTATCTGAAGAAGCTTGCAACAGGCGAATGGCTGGCCAGCTTCTGCCTGACCGAGCCACAGGTAGGTTCGGATGCCAGCGCGATCAAGACCCGCGCAGTGCGCGATGGCGACCACTATGTGCTCAACGGCGCCAAGCAATTCATTACCAATGGCAAGAACGGCAAGCTATCCATCGTGATCGCCGTCACCGACCCGGCAGCCGGAAAAAAGGGCCTCAGTGCCTTTATCGTACCGACCGATACGCCGGGCTATGTGGTGGCGCGGGTGGAGAAAAAGCTCGGCCAAGCGGCATCGGACACCTGTGCCATCTTGCTGGAAGACTGCCGCATACCGGCAGCCAATCTGCTGGGCCGCGAAGGCGAAGGCTACAAGGTGGCACTGGCCAGCTTGGAATCGGGCCGCATCGGCATCGCCGCCCAGGCGCTGGGCATGGCACGTTCGGCCTATGAATGCGCTCTGCGCTACAGCAAGGAACGCGTCGCTTTCAACAAGCCGATTTTCGAGCATCAGGCAGTCAACTTCCGCCTCGCCGATATGGCCACCCAGCTGGAAGCCGCCCGGCAACTGATCTGGCACGCCGCCAGCCTGAAGGATGCCGGCCAGCCCTGCCTGAAAGAAGCCAGCATGGCCAAGCTGTTCGCCTCGGAAATGGCCGAACGGGTCTGTTCCGATGCAATCCAGATACACGGTGGCTACGGCTACTTGAATGATTTCCCGGTCGAGCGTATCTACCGTGATGTACGCGTCTGCCAGATCTACGAAGGCACTAGCGATATCCAACGCCTGGTGATCGGCCGCGCGATCGGCAACGAAGTGTAAGCCCCTCCCCCTCTCCCCAACCCTCTCCCGCGAGGGGAGAGGGGGCGGTGCAGTGAGATTGCAAGCAGGGCGAGCGTTATCCGAAGTCGAGCCACCGCGTGGATGCGAGCAGCTAGCTCGGACGGCAAACTCGCAGCAAGCATCAAACGAACTACCGCCCACGAGCGCAGCGAGGCTCCCTCGCGGCGGCGAGGGCGGGGGGAGTGGGATCAATCCAGGATTGATCGCCTCTCTGAGCGCCACGAATAGTCAGCGCCCGGCTTTGCCGGGCGAAGCACTGCAGCGACAGATTTCGCTGACGTTATTTGCAGGAAAGCGATCAATGCAGGAACAAATCCAACGCATCCGTGCCGACCAAGCCGATGTGTTACGCGGCCTGAGGCTCTCTGGCGTGGAAAACGCGCCCGATGCCTTCGGTGCGCGCTATGCCGAGATCGCCAGCCGGCCCGAGCAGTATTGGGCCGAGCATGTCGCCCACTATGCCGATAGCGACGATGCCGCCACCTTTGTGCTGTACCGCGCCGGGCGCGCCGTCGGTATGACCGGTGCCTATCTGGAAGGCGGGCGGCGCGACCATGCGTTTATCTGCAATATGTGGGTAGACCCGGCATTTCGCCGTGGCGGCGCCGGTGCACGGCTGGTCGACACGGCCAACCGCTGGCTGGCCGAGCAAGGTGCCGAGCGCATCAATGCCTGGGTGGTGGAAACCAACCAGACTGCCCTGCGCTTTTATGACACCCTGGGCTTTGTCCGCACCGGCCACACCCGCCCCATGCCACACCAGCCGCAATACACCGAATTGCTGCTGGCCTTTGATACCGCCCTGCTATAAACCGGCGCACTGCCCCCTCTTCCAGCGAGCCCTGCATGCAGACCTTTCATCTCGACGCACTGAGCACCGACCGGCAAACCCTGGCCGAGCCCTACCATGAGTTTCTGCGCGCCAAAGACATGAGCGCCGGGCTCTACCATCTGCAGCCGGGCAGCCCCGACCCGCAAGGCCCGCATCAGGAAGACGAGCTGTACTACGTGATCCGTGGCGCAGGCGCCTTCGAGATCGACGGCAATCGCATCGAGGTCAGCGCCGGCAGCATCCTGCATGTACCGGCTCGCGTCCCGCACCGCTTTGTCGACGTGCGTGAAGCGCTCGATGTGCTGGTGGTGTTTGCGCCAGCCGAATCGGCGCCTACCGTGGCGATACCGCACAGCGCCTGATTGCGTAGGTCGGAATTCATTCCGACAGCAACGCCAATTACGCCTCTCTTACAGAC
>NZ_JAYRLZ010000156.1:7134-9794 GCF_041904975.1 Chitinimonas sp.
AATTCCGACCTACAACATCGATGAACACACTGCCCAACACCATCAACGCAAAGTCCGAACAGTTCCAGAACAATGCCGCCGCCATGCAGACCCTGGTGGACGAGCTGCGCCAGAAGGCCGCTGCCGTCGAGCAAGGCGGTGGCCAGGTCGCCCGCGATCGCCACACTGCCCGCGGCAAGCTGCTGCCGCGTGACCGGGTAGCGCAGCTACTCGATATCGGCTCGCCGTTTCTGGAAATCGGCCAACTGGCTGCCCATGGCCAGTACGACGACCAGGTGCCATCGGCCGGCCTGATTGCCGGCATCGGCCGGGTGTCGGGGGTGGAATGCATGATCATCGCCAACGATGCCACGGTGAAGGGTGGCACTTACTACCCGATCACGGTCAAAAAGCATCTGCGTGCGCAGGAAATCGCCATGCAGAATCGCCTGCCCTGCATCGCCCTGGTCGACTCGGGTGGCGCCAACTTGCCGAACCAGGACGAAGTGTTCCCGGACCGCGACCACTTTGGCCGCATCTTCTTCAATCAGGCCAACCTCAGCGCGCAAGGCGTGCCGCAGATTGCGGCGGTGATGGGCTCCTGTACCGCCGGTGGTGCCTATGTGCCGGCGATGAGCGACTACAGCATCATGGTGAAGAACCAGGCCACCATCTTCCTGGCCGGCCCGCCGCTGGTGAAGGCCGCCACCGGCGAGGTAGTCAGTGCCGAAGACCTGGGCGGCGCCGATGTGCACGCCAAGATTTCCGGCGTGGCCGACTATTACGCCCATAACGACGCCCATGCGCTCGACCAGGTGCGCCGCATCGTCGCCAATCTGAACTGGCAAAAGCCGATGACGGTGGCGATGAAGCCGGTACAAGCCCCGCTCTACCCGAGTGAGGAGCTGTACGGCATCGTCGGCGCCGACCTGAAAAAGCCCTTCGATATCCGCCAGGTGATTGCCCGTATCGTTGATGGCAGCCAGTTCGACGAGTTCAAGGAAACCTACGGCGCCACCCTGGTCACCGGCTTCGCCCATATCTACGGCATGCCGGTCGGCATCGTCGCCAACAATGGCGTGCTGTTTTCCGAATCAGCCCAGAAGGGTGCGCACTTTATCGAGCTGTGCAGCCAGCGCAATATCCCGCTGGTATTCCTGCAGAACATCACCGGCTTTATGGTCGGCAAAAAGTACGAAGCCGAAGGCATTGCCAAGCATGGCGCCAAGATGGTGACCGCGGTGGCCACCAGCAAGGTACCGAAGTTCACCGTGGTCATCGGCGGCTCATACGGCGCCGGCAATTACGGCATGTGCGGCCGCGCCTACAGCCCCAACTTCCTGTTCATGTGGCCTAACGCCCGCATCGCGGTGATGGGCGGCGAGCAGGCGGCCGGCGTGCTGGCCCAGGTGCGCGAAGAGGCGCTGGCCAAGAAGGGCCAGCAGATCACCGAAGAAGAGCGCGAAGCGATCAAGAAGCCGCTGCGCGACCAGTTCGAATCGCAAAGCCACCCCTACTACGCCACCAGCCGCCTGTGGGACGACGGCATCATCGACCCCAAAGACACCCGCCGCGTACTGGGCCTGGCGATTTCCGCCAGCCTGAACAAGCCGATTGAAGAGACCAAGTTCGGCGTGTTCCGGATGTAGGGGAAATAGCCAACATTCGAGGGCAACAGCTATCCCTTCCTCGCCCGGCGAAGCCGGGCGTCAAGCCGCAACTGATCAATAACCGAGCCTTGCTGATCGACTCCACTCCCCCCGCCCTCGCCGCCGCGAGGGAGCCTCGTTGGCTCTCGGACAGTGGACTACTCCAGGAGACATCATGAGCCACCACCTGACCACCCAAATCGCCGCCAACGGCGTCGCCACGCTGACGCTGAATAATGCCGAGCGCCATAACGCCTTTGACGATCATCTGATCGCCGGCCTGATCGCCGCGCTGGAAGAGCTGAACGCCGCCACCAATGTGCGGGTGGTGGTACTGGCCGCCGCCGGCAAGAGCTTCTCGGCCGGGGCTGATCTGGGCTGGATGAAGCGCATGGCCAGTTATAGCGAGGCCGAGAACCTGGCCGATGCCAAGCTGCTGGCGCGGCTGATGCATACCCTCAACACCCTGGGTAAGCCAGTGGTCGCCGCCGTGCAGGGCCCGGCCTATGGCGGCGGCGTCGGCCTTGTTGCCTGCTGCGATATGGTGTTCGCGGCACCCGAAGCGCTGTTTGCCCTTACTGAAGTGAAGCTGGGCTTGATCCCGGCGGTGATTTCGCCCTATGTAATCAGCAAGATCGGCGCCAGCCATGCACGCCGCTATTTTGTGTCGGCCGAGCGCTTCGATGCCGCCACCGCCCAGCGCATTGGCCTCGTGCACGAAATCGTGCCGCGCGATGAAGTACTGACCATGGCCCATAGCTGGGCCGCCCAGCTGCTCAACAACGGCCCGGAATCGATGGCCTCGGCCAAGCGCCTGGTGGCAGAAGTGGCCAATCGCCCGATTTGTGAAGACCTGAACCACCACTGCGCCAGCCGCATCGCCGTCCAGCGCGTCAGCGCCGAAGGCCAGGAGGGGTTGACCGCGTTCCTGGAAAAACGGCCAGCCAGCTGGATCAAACACTGAAGAAATACTCAAAACCGGTTTGGTAGGAGCGGGGGCAGCCCCCGCGGCCCCCCGGGGGTAGCCGGGCA
>NZ_JAYRLZ010000157.1:0-9733 GCF_041904975.1 Chitinimonas sp.
CCGGCACTGTCGCCGCCAGCCGAGCCTGCGTCAGGGAAAATCGCGCTGGAATGATTGAATTGATCCATGTCGGGCTCCGGGTGCGGCATTAGCGGGAAGGGGTAATACGGACCAGTACCGGGCAGCGTGCATCGCGGCACGACGCAGCCGCAGGCAGGGCCACCGGCCACAGGCGCAGGGTAAGGCGGGTATAGGCTTCATCCAGATAAAAGCCGGCATAACTCTGCCGACGCAGCGGCTCCAGCGCCTGGCGCCAGGCCGGCCGCTGCAAGGCGGCGCTACCGAGATAGACCACCGCCAACACGGCCAGCACCAGCCATCCCAGGCCGTCATGCGGCAGATTGGCGGCGCCCAGTGGCAGCCAGTGGGCCAGCGCGGCGCTTGCGCCAAGACCTGCCAGCATGGCGAGGCCGGAAGCCAGCAGGCGCTGCGGCGCCGGGCCTGCCACCCACAATAGCGGCGCCCAGGCCAGGGCAAGGATGGCGCTCCACCACCATGGCCATAGCGCCAGCTGCACTAGCGCCAGGCCTTGGGTGAGTGCCAGCAATAGCGCCAGCGCCAGCACGGGCGCTGCCAGCAAGCTCCAGCCCGCCACCGGCACGCTGCCGCGCAGATCGGCCAGGCGCGCCTGCCGCACCGTGTCGGCAGCGCTCAGGAAGGCATGGGCCTTGTACAGGGAATGACCGATCAGGTGCAGCGCCGCCAGCTGGTACAGCCCGAGGCCGCACTCCAGCACCATGAAGCCCATCTGCGCCACCGTAGACCAAGCCTGCCGCACCTTGATGCTGATACGGGTGAGCATCACAAAGCCAGCCAGTACCGCCGTAGCCAGCCCGAGCAGCACCAGCAGGGTACGGGCGGCCGGCACCGCTTCCAGCAAGGGGGCAAAGCGGATCAGCACCAGTCCGCCCAGATTGACCACGCCGGCATGCAGCAGGGCCGACACCGGGGTTGGCGCTTCCATCACCTGGATCAACCAGCCATGCAGCGGCAACAAGGCGCAGCGTATCGCCACCGCCACCGCCAGCAAGATGGCACTGGCCTGCAAGCTGGCATTGGCGCCATGGATGGCCACATAGTCGAACAGGCCGGAAATCGACGCGCTACCGACTTCCCCCACCGCCAGCCAGGCGGCCAGCAGCAGCAATACATCGGCCAGGCGGTCGGCAAGAAACTTCTTGTGGGCCGCCAGCACGGCAAATGGGCGATCGCCATAGAAGCACAGCAGGCGCTGCAAAACCATTCCGACGGCGGCCCAGGCGGCGATCAGCAGCAGCCAGTGATCGGCCAGCACCAGCAGGTGCACCGCGCCAATCACACCGGCCAGCGCCGCGACATAGGCCGGCTGGCCAGCCTCGCCCTCCAGGTAGCGGGCAGAAAAACCGGCAATCACCCAGGCCAGGCCCTGCACCAGCAGGGCAAACCAGGCTACGGTCAGGCCAAGCGCAAGGCCGGGCAGGCGCATCGGTGCGGGTGCCTGCTGTAGCAGCACACAGGCCAGACTACCTGCCGCCGCAACCGTCGCCAGGGCAGAGGCGCCCAGCATGGCGGGCCACAATGCATTGCCACGCCCCGGCCAGCGATACGCCAGCAAGCCCATGAGCAGCATCAGCGCCAGTGGCAGCAAGGCCAGAATCGTTTGAATCGCGATGAGATGCGGCATGGAAAGCTCTATAAGTGTGCGTGGCAGCATCATCCGGCCTGCAGTTACATCTGTAAAATTGATATATATTCACAAAAACATACAGAAAACAGAACAATGGACCTGCACCAGCTCAACTTCCACCATCTGCATTATTTCTGGCGCGTGGCCAAAACCGGCCACCTGAGCCAGGCAGCGCAAGCGCTGCATGTGTCGCAATCTGCCCTGTCGGCGCAGATACGCCAGCTGGAAGAGCGGCTGGGCGAGCCTTTGTTCGAGCGCGAAGGCCGGCGCCTGCAGCTCACCGACACCGGCCAGCTGGTGCTTGGCTATGCCGACAGTATTTTCGACCTGGGCGCCGAGATGCTAGGCCGGCTCAAGGGCCAGCGCGAGGGCATCACCCGGCTGCGCATCGGCAGCGTTGCCACCCTGTCGCGCAACTATCAGGAAAACTGGCTGCGCCCCTTGCTGGCCGACCCGAGCCTGACCCTGACGCTGGAATCGGGCCTGCTTGATGATCTGCTGGAGCGACTGCTGCATCACCAGCTCGATGTGGTGCTGGCGAATGAGGCGGTGCCGGCGCATCCGGGCAAGCCGCTGTATTGCCGGCGTCTGGGCAGCCAGGCCCTGTCGGTGGCCGGCAAGACCGAGCTATGGCAGGGGCGGCAGCTATCCATCCCCGCCGATCTGCACGGTGTGGAGATGGCCCTGCCCGGTGCCCGCCATGCGGTGCGTGCCCAGTTCGATGCGCTGTGTGCCACCGCAGCGGTAAGCCCGCGCATCCGGGCGGAAGTGGACGATATGGCCATGCTGCGCCTGATCGCCCGCGATAGCGGCTGGCTGGCGCTGCTGCCCGAAGTGGTGGTGCAGGACGAGCTGCACAGTGGCCGCCTGGTGGTGGTCGGCGTTGCCGATGAGTTGAATGAGCACTTTTACGCCATCACCACTGCTCACCGATTCCGCCCCCCGGCGCTCGATCGGCTGGTGGATGGCGCATTGCCTGCCGACGCGGCGCCTGTGCGCTGCTAGAATTGCCGGTCACACGGCCGCGATATCGACTTCATCGAATCGTCACGTCGATTTGCTAGCTTTAAGGAGTAATGAACATGGCAAGAATGGTTAATTGCATCAAACTGGGTCGCGAGGCCGAAGGGCTGGACTTCCCGCCACTGCCCGGTGAAATGGGCCAGAAGATTTTCAACAGTGTGTCCAAGGAAGCCTGGCAGGCCTGGGTCAAGCACCAGACCATGCTGATCAATGAAAACCGCCTGAGCCTTGCCGATGCACGCGCCCGCCAGTACCTGGCCCAGCAGATGCAGAATTATTTCTTCGGCGCCGGTGCCGACATGCCGCAAGGCTATGTTCCGCCGCAGGCCTGATGGCCTGAACACAGTGGCCGCCCCGGCGGCCATTGCTTTTTGCCCGCTCGCCCGTTGCGGCCCTGCCCGCTTTCTATCCGAGACAACGCACGCATGACACCACCCAACCAAGCACCGCACCATGACCATAGCGGCGATCTGTTCCTGAACCGCGAATTGGGCTTGCTGGAATTCAACCGCCGCGTGCTGGCCCAGGCGGAAGACCCGAATAATCCGCTGTTGGAGCGGCTGAAGTTCCTGTGCATTGTCTCGTCGAATATGGACGAGTTTTTCGAGGTGCGGGTCGCCTGGGTCAAGGAGAATATGCGCCTGCTCAATGTGCGGCCGGCGCCCGATGGGCTCTCGCCCGAGGCGGCTTTTCACCGCATCGCCATCGAGGCCCACGCCCTGGTGGAGCGCCAGTACAAGATCCTGCGCGAGGTGGTGCTACCGGCATTGGCCGATGAAGGCATCTGCTTTCTGCGCCGTACCCAATGGACCGACGCGCAACGCGACTGGGTGCGCGACTATTTCGACCGCGAACTGGCACCGGTGCTGACCCCGATCGGCCTTGATCCGGCGCATCCGTTTCCGCGCCTGCTGAACAAGAGCCTGAATATTGCCGTCGAGCTGGATGGCCGCGACGCCTTCGGCCGCAGCTCCGGCATTGCCATCGTGCAGGCGCCGCGCATCTTCCCGCGCTTTATCAAGCTGCCACCGGAAGTCTCTGGCGTCGAGCATGGCTTTGTGTTCCTGTCATCGGTGCTGCACGCCAATATGGCCGCGCTGTTCCCGGGCATGGAAGTGAAGGGTTGCTACCAGTTCCGGGTTACCCGCGATTCCGACCTGAATGTCGATGAAGAAGACGTCAAGGACCTGCGCGCTGCGCTACAGGGCGAATTGAGCCAGCGCCAGTATGGCGATGGCGTGCGCCTCGAGGTTGCCGATACCTGCCCGCAGCATATTTATGAATTCCTGCTCGAGCAGTTTGGCCTGGGGACGGAAGACCTGTACCGCGTCGATGGCCCGGTGAACCTGGTACGCCTGATGCAGGTGCCGGATCAGGTCGACCGCTCCGACCTGAAGTTCCCGCCATTCATGCCCAGCGTGCCGAAGGAATTGCGCAAGCAGCCCGATCTGTTCTCGGCGATCCGCCATGGCGATATCCTGCTGCACCACCCGTTCGAAAGCTTTACCCCGGTGATCGATCTGCTGCAGCAGGCGGCACGCGATCCGCATGTGGTGGCGATCAAGATGACCGTCTACCGCACCAGCAAGGACTCCGCCCTGATGGAGGCGCTGATCGACGCCGCCGAAGCCGGCAAGGAAGTGACCGCCGTGGTCGAGTTGATGGCGCGCTTTGACGAAGAAGCCAATATCAACTGGGCCGCCAAGCTGGAGCGGGTCGGCGCCCATGTGGTGTATGGCGTTTACGGCTACAAGACCCACGCCAAGATGCTGCTGATCGTGCGGCGCGAAGAAGGCAAGCTGCGCCGCTATGTGCACCTGGGCACCGGTAACTACCACCAGCGTACCGCCAAGCTGTATACCGACTTCGGCCTGTTTACCTGCAATGAAGCCAAGTGCGCCGATGTCAACGATATCTTCGTGCAGCTGACTGGCCTCGGTAACCCGAGCAAGCTGCGCCAGCTGTGGCAATCGCCCTTTACCATGCATTCCTCGGCCTGTGCCGCCATCGCCCGCGAAGCCGCCATCGCCCGCGCCGGGCGCCGTGCCGTCATCATCGCCAAGATGAATTCGCTGCTGGAGCCGGCCATCATCCAGGCGCTGTACGATGCCAGCCGCGCCGGCGTCACCATCCACCTGATCGTGCGCGGCGTATGCACCCTGCGCCCCGGCGTGCCCGGCCTCAGTGAAAACATCAAGGTGCGCTCTATCGTCGGCCGCTTCCTCGAGCACACCCGGGTGTTCTACTTCCTGAACGATGGCGCCGAAGATGTGTACCTCAGCTCGGCCGACTGGATGGGTCGCAATTTCTTCCGTCGCGTCGAGGCAGCCTTCCCGGTGCTGGATGGCCGCACCAAGCGCCGCATCATCCGCGAGGGCCTGCGCCCCTACCTGGTCGACAACACCCAGGCCTGGGAAATGCAGTCGGATGGCCGCTACCGCAAAAAGAATGCGCGCGGCGCCAAGCAGCGCGGCGCGCAAGGCATGCTGCTGGCGGATCTGGCGGCCAAGGAAAGGGATTGAACGTGGGGCGGGTAACCGCCCCGTTTTTTGGGCGCAGCTTGCTGCAGCGCCTGTTCATGCAATCGGGTGACTCGGCACGCCACAGCGATGTCGCGCGATAAAGCCGCGACGCGACAACGCTTCGGTTTACCGGCGCCCACGCTGCCGTTGCGGCTGGAAAGGGACCGCCATGCGTTCGCTGAAAACCAATCTGATCCTGTGGCGCCATGCCGAAGCCGAAACGGGCGATGGCAACGACCTCGAGCGCTGGCTGACCCCAAAAGGGCAGAAGCAGGCGGCGAAGATGGCGCAATGGCTGGCCGCCCGCCTGCCCGACGGCAGCCGGGTGATCGCCAGCGCGGCGCTACGGGCGCGTCAGACTGCCAGCGCACTCACTGCCGCCCATGAAGTCGACGCACGACTGAACCCAGATGCCAGCGCAAACGACTATCTGGCGGTGGCCAACTGGCCCGATGCCGGCGGCACCACCGTGCTGGTCGGCCACCAGCCGGCCATCGGCCGCCTTGCTGCCAGATTGCTGTCCGGGCTGGAGGCGGACTGGAGTGTGAAAAAAGGCGCAGTCTGGTGGTTGCAATACCGCCTGCGCGACGGCCGCCCGCAAACCCTGCTCAAGACCATGATGTCGCCGGAGCAGCTCTAGGCCCTGTTGACGTTTAGTCGACGGTCGCCGACAAAATGTCAACAGAGCCTGGAGCCGGCAAGCTGGCGCCAAAAATACAAAACGCCGCTGCAGATTGCTCCGGCACCGGCGTTTCAAGGCCCATCTTCACTGCGCCAGCCTCGCTTCAAACAACCAATCAGGCCGATTGCCCGATTCAGCCCAGGCCGCGTGCCATCAAACTGGCCAGCACCGGCAGCGCGATCAACAGCAGCAGCTCGACCCGCACCAGCATCAGCACCCGCTTGCCCTCGGTCGGCCGGATGCGCTCGGCGCTGGACGCGGCGCGCCGCCAGGCGAGAAAGCGCAGGGTCGGGTAAATGGACAGCAGGCCAAGCAGCACAAACACGGTCATCTTGATATGGAAGAACGGGCTGTGCAGGTAGAAGGCACTGCCTTTTTCGGCAAACAGGCGCAGCAAGCCGCTACCGATCTGCAGGCCCGCCGTGATGCCATACACCAGATCGATGCGCGCCAGCAGGCCGACGGTGCGCCGGTCCATTTCCGAGCTGATCAGCAAATGTTCGGCCACCAGGCAGGCCATCAGCACCATGGCGCCCAGGTAGTGCAGGCTGGCCAGCAAGGCATGGCTCATGCGCGTTTCTCCAGAAGGTCGAGCGCTAGGCCGAGGCTGGCCCGGTAGTGTTCGTCGGCGGCCGGCTTGTCGCCAAGCTGTTCCAGCAACTGGCCGAGTTCGGCGTGGGCCACCGGCGTCGCGGCCACGGCGATGCTGGCCTCCAGATAGGTGCGCGATTTACCCCAAAGCTCGGCATCGTGACATAGCCGGCCCAGCGCCAGCAGCAGCTGGTGGTCACTTGGATGATGACGCAACCAGTCCTCAGCGCGAGCGAGGCGCTTGACCGCATCGCCACCACTGCCCAGCCGGCCCAGCTCGCCATATACCTCGAGCGGCGCCACATTCCAGTCCGCTTCCAGCGCGTCGACCAGAATTGCCTCGGCCCGCTCTACCGCGCCGGTGCGGGCAAAGGCGCGTGCCGCTTCTGCCGCCAGCCTCGGTGTATCGCGCTCGGCCTGCTGCAAACCATTCCACCAGCGGCTCAGTACCGGGAAATCCATGGTGTTCTGCTTGAGCTCGGTCAGGCGCGCTTGGGCGCGGATACGCACCGCCTGCGCCGGGTCGATTGCCTCGCTGCGTTCGAGCTGGTCGGCCAATTCGATTACGCGCTGCGGATGGTTGTCCTGCTGGCGGATCTTCAATTCCAGCTTGAGGGCTGCCGTCAGCCGTGGCGACTGGTTGTACACCCGCTCCAGCGCCGCCAGGGCATCGCGGTTGCGGTATTGCTCGTACATCATGTCCGCTTCGAGCATATCGAGTGCCAGCGCCCGGCCGCCGGTGGCGACCCTGGCTTCTTCGAGATAGGCATCGCGGCGCTCGAAATCGCGGCACTCATGCGCAGCCTTGGCGCCGATCAACAGATCCACCAGGCGCAACTCGGCATCGTCCTCGCTGGCACGGGCGCCGCGTATCGCCCGCTCGGTGCGCTGCGGACGACCTTCGAATAGCGCCAGCCAGGCGTCGCGCCGGAAGCGCCGCGCCTGTTTGGCGCGACGATCTTCGCGCCAGCGCCGGGCATTGCGCGGCATCGCCAGAATCCAGTCCAGCAATTTGAGCAGGCTATAGCCGCCCAGCACCACCAGGGCAAAGATCAGGATAAAGGCATTGAGCGACAGCTCGATACGCCAGGGCGGCAGGAACAGCAGGGCGTAGCCATTCTGGTAATGGGCAAACAGCGCCATCCCCACCGACAGGCCAAACAGGACGACCAGCCAGATCAAGGACCTCACCGTTTGTCCTCCTTGCTGACCGTACGGCGTGCATCGCGTGCCGCATTCAGGCTATCGCCCAGATTGGGCAGGGCAACCGCCGGATGGGCGGCACCAATATCGCGCAAGCTCGCCAGGGTGGCCATCACCGGCTTGGCGCGGGTATCGAAATGCTTGCGCAACTCGAACTCGGCATCGGCGATATCGAGGCGGAAGGTGGCGTCATCGCGTTGCAGCAGGGCCAGGCGGGCATTAAGCAGACGCAGCTTGATGTGCTCGCGCAAGTAAAGCGCCTGCTGCGGCGCCAGCAAGACCGGGTCGGGCTGATCCATGCGACGGATGCTGACCAGTGCGCCAAGCGCCCGGCCGAATTCACCCAACAGGCCATCGTGGCGCTTGTCCGGCGTCTCCTTTTCTTCTTCCTCGGCTTTGCGATCGACGATCAGCGGCAGCTTGTCCACCGAGCCGGCCAACGCATCAATACGTGCCGACAGGCCGACATAATCGACAAATGGCACCCGCTTGAGCGCATCGATATCGCGTGCCAGCGAGCGACGCAGCGGCTCCAGGCGCGCCTGCTCATGGCCGGCGAGACGCTCGTCCAGCCGGTACAGCGCCGCGAGCGCGGCGCCGACATTGGCGGTCAGCTGCAGCTGCTGACTGGCCAGCGACAGGGTCAGCTCGGCGTCGGCCAACAGCGCCTCGTCCTGATCACCAGCAATCGCGCTATACAGGGCGCGCAGATCGGCCTGCTGAGCGCGCAACTCTTCAACCCGCTGCTGGCTCTGGCTCAAATTGGCCTGTAGCTGGCTGATTACCGTGGCATCGCGGTCGATCCGCGCAGTCTGGCCGCGCAATTCGGCTTCCAGCGCGGCGAGGCGCTGGCCCATTTCGCCATGCAGATCACGGGCACCGGAGCGCAGCATGAATACGGTCGCCACCACCACCACGGCGCCCACCGCCAGGGCCCAGCGCACATGCGGCGGCAGCCAGCGCGATGGCGTTTTGTCCCTCACCGGGCCGGCAAACGGCTCGCTCGGCCCAGCCACCACAGCGACGGGAGTTTCAAGCGCGACCGCCGGAGCGGCCGGAGCCGCAGGATAAGCGGCCTTGAGTGCATCCAGCATGGCGGCATCGCCCGCCCCGCTGGTGACGATATCGCTCACGCCATGCGCGCGAATCGCCTCGGCAATTGCCGGATGGCTGGCAAAAAAACGGCAGGACCTGAGCGTAGCGATCAGCGCTGGCGTGGCCAGGGTGAACAGATTATTGGCCGCTTCACTGCTGGTGACGATGACGCCATCGCAGCCGCCGTTGAGCAAGGCTTCCAGTTCGTCGGCACCGAACTGTGGCGGCAGGCGGCGATAGGCCTCGACCACCTCGACGCTGGCGCCGCGTGCCGTCAGCGTGTCGGCCAGCAACTCGCGCCCGCCATTGCCGCGAAACAGCACCACCCGCTTGCCGCTCATGTCCTGCAATTCCGGCATGGCGAGCAGGCCTTCGCTATCGAAGCGCTCGACCGGACTGATGATCTGGCTGATGCCAAGCCGCTCGGCCGCATCGCGCGAGCCGGGGCCGATGACAGCCACCGGCAAGGCGCTCGGCCAATGCGGCACCTGGCTCGCCACCGCCTCCAGCGCCGATGGACTGACAAACACGGCCAGCTGGTATTCAGCCAGCTGCGCCAGTGCGCCGGCCAGCGCGGCAGGATCGGCGGTTTCGGCAATCGCGATCATCGGCGCCAGCAGGGGCTCGGCGCCGGCGTCGCGCAATAGCGCGGCGAGCCGGTCGGACTGGTTTTCCGGGCGGGTGACAAGGAAGCGGCGATGGGCAAGCGGCAGGGCCATGGACGACCTTCAGATCTGGGGATTCAACAGGGCGCGTGCGCCCTCCGACAACAGCAGCTCGGCAACCTGGCGACCAAGCCCGGCGGCGCCGGCACGGCTGCCATTGGACTCGGCGCGCAGGATCTGGCTGCCATCCGGCGTCGCCACAAAGGCCCGCAGTCGGACAAAGTGTTCGTCGACCAGTTCGGCAAAACCACCGAGCGGGGTTTCGCAGGAACCATCGAGGCGCAGG
>NZ_JAYRLZ010000158.1:0-9730 GCF_041904975.1 Chitinimonas sp.
AGCGCTGATCATGACCGCTATCGGTCTGGCTGTAGCTGTGCCTGCCGTGCTGGGCTACAACTGGCTGGTGCGTCGTAACAAGTCGGGCATGGAAGCAGTTCGCGCCTTTGGTGCCGATCTGCACAGCGTGCTGATGAGCGGCGGTCAGTCGGCCAAGAAGGGCTAAGCCATGGGAATGAACGTCGGGAGTGATTCCGGCGACGATGATGAGGTAGTGTCTGCTATTAACACTACCCCACTCGTGGACGTGATGCTGGTTCTGCTGATCATCTTTCTGATCACCATCCCTGTCGTCACGCACACAGTGCCGGTCGCGTTGCCGAAAGAAACCAATCAGGCCAACGAAACGAAGCCCGAAAACATCAATATCTCGGTTACCAAGGATGGTGATGTGTTCTGGAACGAGAAAATCGTGCCGGACAGCAATACCTTGGTCGACAAGCTGAAGGCCGTTGCTGTCAAGAATCCGCAGCCGGAAATCCATATCCGTGGTGATCAGGGCGCGCGATACGAGTTTGTTGGTAAGGTGGTAACCGCCTGTAACCGTGCTGGCATCGTCAAGGTGGGTTTCATCACCGAGCCGCCGCCGCGTGGTTGATCGGGCAACCTTTTTAAAGGAATAAGCCATGGGCATGAATGTAGGCTCAGGTAACGGGTCTGGTGAACCGGAAGTCATGGTGGACATGAACACCACGCCGTTGATCGACGTGATGTTGGTGTTGCTGATCATGCTGATCGTCACCATCCCGATTCAGTTGCATGCAGTGAAGCTGGACTTTCCGGCAGGCAATCCACCTCCTCCGACGGTGGAGCCGGAAAAGCACCAGATCGATATCGACTTTGACGGTACGGTATTGCTCGATGGTGCCGTGGTTCCCAACCATGCAGCGCTCGAAGCAAAGTTGCGTGAATACGCAGCCAAGCCAGAGCAGCCCAATGTCTTGCTGCGGCCCAACAAGCTGGTGCCGTACAAGAGTGTTGCCGCAGTCATGGCCTCGGCTCAGCGCCTTGGCGTGATGAAGATCGGTCTGATCGGCGGCGAGCTGTTCTTGTTGTTGTTCCGGGACGGCATCGCTTTGCGATGCCGTCTTCCTATGCTCCCTTAGTTTCTGGATTTGAAAACAATGACGCGCAACCGTTCTTTGTATGCTGGCCTGCTGTTCTGTGCTTTGATGGGTCTTCCCATGGTGACTGCGCTCAATGGCGCGCCTGGTGTGGCGCATGCCGATGAAGCGCTGCGCCCGGAAATCGGCAAGCCCTTGCAGGCTGCCGGCGATTTGCTGAAAAAGCAGAAATACCGCGAAGCGCTGGCCAAGATCCACGAAGCCGACGCGGTAGGCGGCAAGAATGCACATGAGACCTATATGGTCGAGCGTCTGCGCATGAGCGCGGCATCCGGCGCCGGAGACACCCAGCAAGTGGTGCGTTCGTCCGAAGCGGTGCTGGCCTCGGGGCGTTTGTCGCAGAACGAGAAGCTGTCGGTGATCTCCAATCTGGTGGGTACCTTCTACCGCGCCAAGGATTATGCCAACACCACCACCTGGGCCAATCGCTACGCCAAGGAAGGCGGTACTGATCCGAAGATTACCGGCCTGGTTTCGCAGTTGCGCTATATGAGCGGCGACTTCGCCACTTCGGCCAAGGATGCCTTGGCGCAGGTGCAGGCGGATGAAAAAGCTGGACGTACCCCGAGCGAAGACAAGCTGCAGCTGCTGGCCAATTGCTACTTGCAGCTCAAGGATGACAAGGGCTACCTGGCCACGCTGGAGCGTCTGGTCAAGTATCACCCGAAGAAGGACTACTGGAAGGACCTGATCAGCCGCACCGAGCGCAAGCAAGGCTTTGCTCAGCGCCTGGCGCTGGACCTGTATCGGATCCGTCTCGCTACCGACAATATGCGCGGTACCGACGACTATATGGAAATGAGCCAGCTGGCCTTGCAAGAGGGCTTCAATGCCGAAGCCAAGGCCATCGTCGACAAGGGTTTTGCTGCTGGTGCGCTGGGTGCTGGTGGTGATGTAGCTCGCCAGAATCGCCTGCGCGACCTGGTTGGCAAACGCATCGCCGAGGACGCCAAGGCTTTGGCTCAGGCTGAAACCGATGCCAATGCATCGGCCGATGGCACCCAGCAAATCAATTTCGGCCTGAATCTGGTGCAGCATGGCAAGAACGACAAGGGTTTGACCTTGGTCGAGACTGGCTTGAAGAAGGGCAATTTCAAGCGCCCTGACGATGCCAAGTTGCGCGCCGGTATTGCCTATGTAGTGGCAGGCCAGAAAGCCAAGGGTATTGCCCAGCTGAAGACGGTACAGGGCAGCGATGGTACCGCCGAAGTGGCGCGACTGTGGATGATGTACGCACGCTGAGTGCGTGAAATGCAATGCTTGCAAGCGCGTCCGTTTCGGGCGCGCTTGTTTTTCGTCAATTTGCGATATTAGCAAGGGCTGATTGACATCTGTCTTCGCTTGACTAATTGAGAGCAAGTATCATGAAGCTTCTTAAAGGCATTGGGCTATTGTGTGCTGTGGTCGGCTTGGTTATGCCGGCACAAGCCCATACGGCAGATATGAACAAGACGCTGCGTTATTATTTTCGCGCAGCGGAAGCCGGGTTCGATCCGGCTAAATATACAGATCATTATTCTGGCATTATTATTCATAATATATTCGAGTCGCTATACGATTACGACTATCTGGCTCGGCCGATGAAGCTGCGCCTGAAAACCGCAGCAGAAATGCCCAAGGTTTCGGATGATGGCAAGGTGTATACCTTCAAAATCAAGCAGGGGATCTATTTTGCAGATGATCCTGCCTTCGGTGGTAAAAAGCGTGAGCTGACCGCCCAGGATTATATCTACTCGATCCAGCGCATGGTCGATCCGGCGCATCGTGGCGCGCCGTGGGACTTTCTGTATAAAGGCAAGGTGCTCGGTCTTGATGAAAAGATCGCTGCGGCCAAAAATGGCAAGTTTGATTATGATAGCCCGGTAGAAGGCCTGGTGGCGCTTGATCGCTATACCTTTCAGATCAAATTGAAGGCGCCCGATTACAATATGCCCTATATCATGGCGGTACCGGCCAATGTGGCGGTGGCGCGTGAAGTGGTGGAGAAATATGGTGATGAACTGGATGCCCATCCGGTTGGCACCGGCCCGTATAAATTGAAGCTGTGGCAGCGCCGCAATCGTATTTTGCTGGAAGCTAACCCGAATTTCCGTGGCGAGCGCTATGAGCCGGTTGCCGGCGCCACCGGTATTGATCCGGTTGTCCATAAGCAATTGCAAGGGAAGGTGTTTCCACAAGTCGGTAATATCGATATTCGCATCATTGAGACCCCGCAGTCGGCCTGGCTGGCATTCGATGATGGTGGCCTCGATGTGATGGCTGAGTTTGATGCCAGCTATGTCAGTGTGGTGGCGCCGGGTGGCAAGGTGGCCCAGAAGTATCTGGATCGCGGCTGGCAATATGAACGTATTGCGCCATCGGCCATCCAGGTGAAGCAATTCAATATGGAAGACCCGGTAGTGGGTGGATACACGCCGGAAAAGGTCGCATTGCGCCGTGCTTTCGCCCTGGCATTCAATACCAATAAGATGATCTGGCTGGTCAAGAATGGCCAAGCCACGGAGGCTAATTCACCACTGGCACCATCGATTACTGGGTTCGACCCGAATTTCAAAAATGCCTTGCATGAATTCAGTCCGGCCAAGGGCAACTCACTGCTTGACCTGTTTGGCTATAAGGATTGCGATGGCGATGGCTTGCGCGAGTTGCCCGGTTGCAAACCGCTCACCATTACCTATCTGACCTCGATCGGCAAGGATGATCGTGATGACGAGGCCATGGTGCAAAAAAGCTGGGCGCTATTGGGCATCAAGTGCGAGATCAAGAAAGTGCAGTTTCCGGATCTGTTGAGCGCACGCGATACCGGCAAATTCCAGATGGCGGTATTTGTGTGGAATGCCGACTACCCCGATGCGGAAAACTTTATGCAGCTGCTATATGGTCCGAACAAGGGTGCGGTCAATAATACCCGTTTCGAGCACAAGGAATTCGATCAGCTGTACCGGCAGATCGCAACCATGCCGGATTCTCCTGAGCGCAATGCAAAGTTGCGCCGCATGAGCCGCATTGTGTCGGCCTATGTGCCGTGGGCCTATGAATTCCACACGCTGTATAGCCATGTGTCGCAACCGTGGGTACAGGGTTACAAGCCGTTCCCGACCGGTTTTCCGTATTTTCTCTACACCGATATCGACACGAAGAAACGCGAGTCGATTCTCGGCAAGCGCGCAAATTAGGGAGCCGAGCAATGCCACTGTTTTTATCGATATGTGTAGCCGCTGATTGCCTGGCCATGCCGCCATCCAGCACCGGGAGCCATGCATGAGCGCCTATCTGTTTCGTCGTATCTGGCAGATGATCCCCACCTTGCTCGGGGTGATTCTGCTGGTGTTCTGTATTTTCCATCTGTTCGGTGCCGACCCCAGCGCCATTCTCGCCGGCAAATTTCCCAACAAGGAAAAGGTCGAGGCGATCCGCCAGCAACTGGGCCTGGCTGATCCCTGGTGGGTGCAGTTGTGCATCTTCCTCAAGCAGGTGGTGACCTTCGACTATGGCCGCAGCTGGAGTACCAATGAGGTAGTGACTACCTTGCTGGCGCACCGGGCACCGGTCACCCTCACCATCATGCTGCAGGTGTGGATTTTCGACGCCATCATTGCCGTGTCGCTGGCCATGTGGGTGTCGTACCGCCGTGGCTCGCTCACCGATCGCACCGTGGTGGCGATCTGTACCGCCGCCATGTCGATCAGCCTGCTGCTGTATGTTGTGATCGGCCAGTATGTATTCGGCCGCGTGCTGGGCTGGTTCCCGGTCAGTGGCTGGGCGCCGGGCGATTTGTGGACCAATCTCACCCGCTTTGCTCCTTTGCCGGTGCTGCTGATCATGCTGGTGTCGATTGCCCCGAGCCTGCGCCTGTATCGCTCGTTCATCGTCGAAGAAACCAATCAGGATTACGTGCGCACCGCGCGCGCCAAGGGCGCCGGCGAAAACCGGGTGATGCTGGTGCATGTGCTGCGCAATGCCATGGTGCCGATTGTCACCAATGTCGGCATGCAGCTGCCGGGCCTGCTGGTCGGGTCCTTCCTGATCGAGAAGGTGTTTTCGATTCCTGGCCTGGGTAGCGAAATCGTTGCTGCGGTAGCGAATAACGACTTCCCGGTGATCAAGGCGATCACGGTCTACACAGCCATGCTGACCATGCTGGCCAATCTGCTGGTCGACCTGCTGTACAAGCGCCTCGACCCACGCGTCGAATTGAAATAGGAGGGAAGCATGGCGCAATCCCAATCAAACGGTTTCTGGGCCGCCGCCGGCAAGCGCCTGTGGCAGAGCCATCTTTCCAAAGTCTGCGTAGCCATCCTGGTGTTTTTTGCCGGTATGGCCATCGCCTCCAAGCTGGGCCTGGTGGCATCGGGTTGGTCACAGGAAGTCGGCGTGTCCTATGCCAATCCGAGCTTCATGGCCAATGCGGAGAACATCCAGGGGCAGAACAGCCTGATGAAGGGCCGGGTCGAGACCATCGATGCCGAGACCCGCGAAGTCGACCCGCTGGCACCGTACTACGACAAGATCGTGGCCGGCGCCAAGCAGTATGAAACCCAGGCCCATGAATTGGCGTGGAGCCTGCCGCTGGGTGGCGACAAATGGGGCCGCAGCGTGCTGCTCAAGGTGATCAAGGGTGGCGAAGTATCGATGACGGTGGGCGTGCTGGCGGCTTTGCTGGCGGTGACCCTCGGTACCATTCTCGGCGCCATCGGCGGCTATTTCGGCCGCGCCATTGGCGATGTGCTGGAGTGGTTCTACAGCATCTTCACCTCGGTGCCTTACATCCTGCTGGTTCTGGCCATTGCCGCCGCGGTGCCGACCAAGGGGGTGACCACGGTGATCGTGGTGCTGGGCCTCACTGGCTGGACCCATGTCTACCGTCTGGTGCGTGCCGAGTACATCAAGCAGCGTGGTCGTGAGTATGTGCAGGCGGCCAACGCCATCGGCGCCAGCCATCGCCGCATGATGTTCGGCCATATTCTCCCGAATGTCAGCCATCTCACCCTGGTGCAGCTGTCGCAACTGGTGATCGACTTTATCAAGGCGGAAGTGGTGTTGTCCTTCCTTGGCTTTGGTGTGCCCACCAACTCGATTTCCTGGGGGGTGATGATCAACGAGGTGACGGTGGAGCTGGTGCTCGGCAAATGGTGGCAGCTGGCCACGGTGGCCATCGTGATGTCCACCTTTGTGGTGGCATTCGGCCTGTTTACCGATCTTCTGCGCGACGCGCTCGACCCCAAGGCCAGCCGGCGCTGAGGATGCATTCATGACGCAAACCAATCTGCTTGAAGTCAAAAACCTGCGCGTCTCCTTCCGTATGGGCAAACAGGAGACCTTTGAAGCGCTCAAGGGCGTGAACTATGTGATTCCGGCCAATAGCGTGGTGGCGCTGGTCGGCGAATCCGGTTCCGGCAAGTCGGTATCGGCGATGGCCTTGATGGACCTGCTGCCGCGCGCCAATACGATCATCGATCCGGCTAGCCAACTGTTATTTGAAGGCCGCGATCTGCTCAAGGAATCGGAAGGCGAGCGCCGCGCGCGCTGCGGCCAGCAGATTTCCATGATCTTCCAGGATCCGATGACCTCGCTGAACCCGGTGTACCGGGTGGGCGAGCAGATCGGTGAAGTACTGCGCCTGCACAAGCCGCTGAGCAAGGCACAGGCCCGCGCCCGCGCGCTGGAATTGCTGCGCGAAGTGGGCATTCCCGATCCGGAAACCCGCATCGACAGCTATCCGCACGAGATGTCGGGCGGCCAGCAGCAGCGCATCATGATCGCAATGGCGATCGCCTGCGAGCCCAAGTTGCTGATCGCCGATGAGCCGACTACCGCGCTCGACGTCACCATCCAGAAGCAGATTGTCGAATTGCTGATCAAGCTGAAGAACAGCCATGGCATGAGCGTGCTGTTCATTACCCATGATCTGGAGCTGGTGCGTGAAGTGGCCGACCATGTGGTGGTGATGCAGCAAGGGGTGATCAAGGAGCAGGGCCCGGCAGCACAGGTGTTCAGTGCCCCCAAAGACCCGTATACCCGTGCACTGCTGGCCTGCCGCCCCAGCATCGACAGGCGGCCCTTGCAATTGCCGGTGGTGGAGGACTTCCTGCAAGGGCGTGAGCACTTGCTGCCGCAGGGCGAGCGCGCGCGCGGCGTGGCGGCCAGCGACCCGATCATTCTGGAAGTGAAGGGTTTGAAAAAGAACTTCCGGGTGCGCACCGGTCTGTTCAGTCACAAGGATGTGGCGGCGGTCAAGGATGTGTCGTTCAAGCTGGCGCGCGGCAAGACGCTGGGCATCGTCGGCGAATCCGGTTCCGGCAAGACCACCTTGGGCAAGACCATCCTGCGGCTCAATTCCTGCGAGGGCGGCACGGTGCACTTTGATGGCAAAGAGCTGATGTCGCTGAGCCCGGCGCAGTTCCAGCCCTATAAGCGCCGCCTGCAGATCGTGTTCCAGAACCCCTATGCCAGCCTGAATCCGCGCTTTACCGTGGGCGATATCCTGCTGGAGCCGATGCGTATCCACGGCATTCACGATAGCGATAGCGACCGCATCGACCATGCCATGCAGCTGCTCAAGCGGGTAGGGCTGACGGATGCGGCCTTCCGCAAGTATCCGCATGAGTTTTCCGGCGGCCAGCGCCAGCGGGTGAGTATTGCCCGTTGCCTGAGCATGAAGCCGGAGATTCTGGTGTGCGACGAGTCGGTATCGGCACTCGATGTATCGGTACAGGCCCAGGTGCTCAATCTGCTGCAGGAGCTGCAGGACGAATACGGCATGAGCTATCTGTTCATTTCGCACGATCTGAATGTGGTCAAGTACATCTCCGATGAAGTGCTGGTGATGAACCACGGCGAAATGGTCGAGCATGGCAATGCCGACGAGCTGTATCGCAATCCGCAGCATGCCTATACCCGAAAGCTGCTGGCGGCGATCCCCGGCCACGGCTAGGTCGGCCGCGGGTGCAAGCGAAAAAGCCGCTATTCATAGCGGCTTTTTTGTCGGGTGGGATCGGCGCAGAACGAATTCACCTGGCCGGCAAAGGCGCAGCAGCGCTGTCCTCCCAGGCACGCCTGCCGGCTGCCTACTTGCGGCTGCCGCCCTTGGCTGCCGCCGCCGTCGCGGTACTGGCTGCCTTGATGCTGGCGTCGGCAAATTCGGCTACCTGGCGCGCTGCCTTGGTCATGCTGTCATAGGCGGCCTGGGTGGCGGCCGCGCTGGACTTAAGCGCATTGCCGAGCAGATCGCCGCCGGCAAGCGGCACCGGTGCAAATTGCCCCAAACCGCTCATCAATACCTTGTGGCTCTCGCCAAACTGGCTTTCTGCTTGCCGTACCAGTTCCGCCTGGGTTTGGGCAGCCAGTTCATAGATATTGCGCGACAAATCGAGAATATTGCCTGCAGCCTGGCTGGTCAGCTCGGCCCGTACTGCCATGGCCGACTGCACATCCTTTACCTCGGCCAGCCGCGCGGCATTGCGGGCAGCATCTTCGACTGCCTGCTTGACCGTGTCGATTTGCAGGTGCAGCAATCGCTCGGCACCGTCTAGCGTGATGCGTGCCATACGCAATGCCGCCTCCAGCTGCTGCTGGTTCAATTCGCTGTTTGCCTGTACTGCCATGGTTTGTATCCTCGCTGGGTAAGTGCTGCTGAATGATGCTTCGGGTATAGTTATGTTGCTTCGCACAAGAATTGATTCTAGAAACCGGGTTTTACCGTGTCAACGCGATACCGGGCGTTCTGGAGCAAGGCGTGAAATCAAAAGAAACACCTGGGGACATGTATGGCCGATAACGAAAAACGCATCATCAAAAAATATCCGAATCGTCGTCTGTACGATACGGCTACCAGCTGCTACATCACGCTCGATGACGTGAAGCAATTGGTGCTGGATAACGTCGAGATCGTCGTCGAAGACGCCAAGACCCATGAAGACATTACCCGCAGCGTGCTGCTGCAGATCATTCTGGAAGAGGAGAGCGGTGGCGCGCCGATGTTCAGCTATGACGTGCTGACCCAGATCATCCGCTTTTACGGCCATGCCATGCAGGGCCTGATGGGCAATTATCTGGAAAAGAACATGCAGTTGTTTACCCAGATGCAGCAGCGCCTGCAGGAGCAGGCGAAGACGGTGGGCGAGAATCCGCTGGCGGCCAATTCCAATCTGTGGGGCGAGTTCATGAAATTCCAGGCACCGGCCATGCAGAACATGATGACCAGCTATCTGGAGCAAAGCACCAATATGTTTGTCGATATGCAGCAGCAGCTGCAGGACAAAGCCAAGAATATGTGGACCGGCTTCGGCTTTCCGCCCAGTGGCACGGACAAGAAGTGACGCAGCTGGCGGCCTGAATTAAAATCGCTACCCAGTTTGGCGGGCATGCCGGTCGGCATGCCCGCATTGCATTTACAGAGAACGAATGATGACTACACCGCGTGTTGGCTTTGTCAGCCTGGGTTGCCCAAAGGCACTAACAGACTCCGAGCAGATCCTCACCCAGCTCCGTGCCGAGGGTTATGAGATTTCTCCGAGCTATGAGGGCGCCGATCTGGTGGTGGTCAATACCTGCGGCTTTATCGATAGCGCAGTGGCAGAGTCGCTCGATGCCATCGGCGAAGCGCT
>NZ_JAYRLZ010000159.1:0-9721 GCF_041904975.1 Chitinimonas sp.
TGCCGATGCGGCAGCGCTATTCCGTCACCCCGCCGATGCACAGCAGGCCCAGTTTGTCGGCAGCTGGCTCGGGCAAATGAAGCTGCCGGCCAATGTGCTCAGCTCCCTTGCCAGCCTTGATTACCGCAATTATCGCGACCTGCACGAGACGCTGACTGCCGGCCTGATGCTGGAGCGGCCGATCAGCGAATTGCTGCCCGCCACCCAGGTGATGCTGGGGCCGATCGGCGTGCAGTTCCTGCTGTGCGTGCCCTTGCTCGATGCCGGCGAGCTGATCGGCTTTCTGGCACTGGTGTATCAGGAGATTCCGCGCCAGCGCCAAAGCAGCGAGCCGCGCTTTCTGGCAACGCTGGCCAACTACCTGGCCCTTGCCTTGCAACGGCAGGAGGCAGAAGTACGCATGGGTGCCAACGCCCTGCGCCTGTCCCAGTTGGTGGGGGCCACTGAGGATATGGTGTTCGAAATGAACGCCGAGGGCATTGTCGTCAATGTCTGGTCTACCCATCCGAGCCTGCCCACCGCCAAGCTGGTCGGCATGCCGATTGATCTGGCCTTTCCGCAGGACATGGCCTGGGTGATCGGCAAGGCCTTGCCCAAGGCACTGGCCAGCGCCTCGCGCGAGCAATTCGAATTCACCCTGCCGCGACTGGATGGCACCATTTACTGCATAGGCCGCATGCAAGCGGTGCCGAGCGAAACCGGGGAAGAGCGCCATGTCGTGGCGCTGATCCGCGATGTGACCGAGATCATGCGCGAGGAAGCGCGCCGCCGCACCATGGTGGAAACGCTCGACCTGCTGGAAGAGGCGGTAATCGAGCTGAGCCCGGACGGTGTGCTGACCCGTCTATCGGCTGCCTGGTCCACCCTGCGCCTGCTGACCGGCGCCGGCATCGCCGATGTCAACCGGCCGCTCACCGACTTTGTCGAGGAGGAAGACCGGCCGCAGCTATCGCGCATCCTGCGCGAGGTGATCAACGCCGGCGAGCCGCTGGTCGCCCGCTTTCGCCTGTTACGTGAAGGGGCCGACTCGGTGTGGCTGGAAGCCAAGCTCCTGCCCAACCGTGGCGCCGATGGCCTGGCGCACGGCCTGCGTGGCGTACTGCGCGATGTCACTGCCGCCCATATCAATGAATCGCACATCCGCCAGCTGGCCCTGTATGACGGGCTCACCGGCCTGCCCAACCGGGTCTTGCTCGATGACTTGCTCAGCCAGGCCTTGTCGCGCGCCAAACGCCACGGCGGGCGGGTGGCACTGGGTTTTATCGACCTCGATCATTTCAAGCAGATCAACGACGCATTCGGCCATCAGGCGGGTGATCAGGTACTCGCCACGCTGGCACGGCAGATCCGCTCGGTGCTGCGCGAAGAAGACGTGCTGGCGCGCTGGGGCGGCGATGAATTCATCGTCATGCTGCCCGACCTGCCCGACCTGCAGACCCTCGGTCAGGTGGCCGAGCGCCTGCGCGAGATCGCCCGGCAAGGGGTGGTGCTGGAAGGCATCGAAACCCGACCGACCATCTCCATCGGCATGGCGGTATTCCCCGACAATGCCGACAACGCTGAAACCCTGATGCGCGCGGCCGACAGCACCATGTACCACGCCAAGTCGATGGGCCGGAACAATGTGCAGTTCTATGGCGATATCGTTCACCTGAAGAGCATCGGTCGCGAGCATATGGCGATCCAGACCCGCCTCAATCATGCGGTGCTGGGCAATGAACTGCAGGTGTTCTACCAGCCGGTGGTCAACGCCCGTAGCGGCGAGGTCAGCAGTGTCGAGGCGCTGGCGCGCTGGCATGACGATACGGTGGGCTGGATCACGCCGCAGCTGTTCATTCCGATGGCAGAAAAACTCGGCTTGATCAGCGAATTGTCCGAACAGGTGATCGTGCAGGCGCTGACCAAGTTGCGCGGCTGGCGTGATCGCGGCCTCAAGCAGCGGCTGGCCTTGAATGTGTCACGCAATCTGCTGTTTTCGCCGCGCTTTGTGCGCAATCTGATCAGCATGGTGGAGGAATACCGCCTGCGGCCTGACGATGTGATCGTCGAGATCACCGAAAGCCTGGCGCTGACCGATCAGGCGCGCCAGTCGCGCCACCTCAAGCAATTGCACGAGGCCGGCTTCAAGATCGCCATCGATGACTTCGGCACCGGCTATTCCTCCCTGAGCCAGTTGCACGATATGCCCATCGATATCCTCAAGGTGGACCTGAGCTTTACCGCCCGGCTCAACAATGAATCGGGCCGGCGCATCATGCAGGCCATCGTGCAGATGTCGCATGCGCTGGGGCTGGATGTCGTGGTGGAAGGGGTGGAAACCCTGGAGGCGGCCCGTTTCCTGCAAGGCCTAGGTGTGGAAAAGATGCAGGGCTTTCACTTCAGCGAGCCGGTGCCGGCCGGCGTGTGCGAGTTGCACCTGCAGCTGGGGCTGGATGGGAAGGTGTGATGGCGCTACGCGGATAGCCGCAAGGCGCGTCTGCGGGTAATCCGATTTGTTCGGGGCGCGGCTTGCCGTCAGAATGTCGCCCTCTCCTGCTCCGGAAAGCTTTTTCATGCGCTTGTTACAGGCCATATACAGCATCTACGTCGGCCTGCTGTTCATGCTCGGCCTTGCTGCCGTCATTCCCTTCTATTTCATTGCCTTCCTGCTCAACGATCGGCAGCGCCTCACCTTGATGTATGCGGCCAATCGTTATTCGATGCGCTGCTGGTCGTGGTTGTGCGGCCTGCGCGTGGTGGTCGAGGGGCAGGCTGCCTGGGAGCCGGCGCCGGTCATCATCGGCAATCACTGCAATATGTTCGATATGCCGGTGTGCGCAATGGCTTGCGTCAAGCCGGTGCGGGTGCTGGCCAAGCAGGAATTTGCCCGCATACCGCTGCTGGGCTTTCTGTTCCGCAGCTTTGCGGTCTTGGTTACGCGCGATTCGCCGGAAAGCCGCCAGCGCAGCGTGGCCGTGCTGCGGCAGGCGCTCGATGCCGGCTGGCCGGTATTCATCTTTCCGGAAGGCACGCGTAACCGCGGCGACAGCCCCTTGCAGGCCTTCCGCGATGGGCCATTCCGCTTTGCCATCGCCGCACAGGCGCCGATCCAGCCCTTCGTGCAGCTGAATATGCGCGGTGCCCAACGGCCAAACAGTCTGCTGTGCGCACCGGCGAAGCTGACCTTTCGCTGGTTGGCACCGATTTCCACCCAGGGCCTGACCGAAGCCGATTTGCCGGCACTACGAGATCGCGTGCATGCCTTGATCGAGGCAGAGCTGCGCCGCGACGACCCGGCGTTTCAGCCGGCGTGATCGAGGGCCGGTAAACAAAAAACCGGGGCATGCCCCGGTTTTTTCATGCTCGAACGTAACAAGCCATCAAAACTGGAAACGCGCAGGCTGCGGGGCGTTGACAAATGGCGCAATCACCGTTTCGAACAGTTTTTCTTCCTTGATGGACGAGCCGACCTTGGTATAGCGGGTAGCGGACATGGCAGGCTCTTCACCGACCACGGCAAACACTCGGCCGCCATCGTTGAGTTGCTCGAACAATACCTGCGGCTTGAGCGGATACGAGCCGCTGGCGATGATGGCGTCGTAAGGCGCATGCGCCGCCCAACCGTTGACTGCATCGCCCACTTCCACCGTCACATTGTGAATGCCGGCAGCGTGCAGAGCGGCTTTGGCGTGCTCTGCCTGCGCGGCATCGGGCTCGACTACCTGTACATGCTTGGCAAGGCGGGCAAGCAGGGCCGCCAGAAAGCCGGTGCTGGCGCCGATCAGCAGCACATGCTCCTTGCCGGTCAGCTTGAGCTCCTGTGCGGCGCGCGCTTCCACGCGCGGCTGCCAGGCCTTGCGGCCATTGCCGAGCGGCAATTCGATATCAACCAGTGCCATATCGCGATAGGCGGCCGGCACAAAGTCTTCACGCTTGATTTCCAGCAATAGTTGCAGCACGGTCTGATCCAGCACATCCCAGGGACGAATCTGTTGCTCGACCATCAGATAACGGGCTTTGTCCCAATCCATTGCGGCTTCCTTTTGAAATTCGGTGGCACAGAGCCTGAAACGTGAACGCCGCAGGTTGCGGCGTTGGCGGACGTACGAATCAGGCAATAAACTGTTGTAATTATTCCATAGTTGCCTTAGTTTCGCAGGACTTCCGGCCGCAGCTTTGCGGCCAGACGCTAGGGGTTCTCCGATATGCCATCGGGGATGAGACAAACCCTCAGCACCTGATCCGGTTAACACCGGCGTAGGGAAGCGTCGCACGGCCCGCCGTCCCCCGCTCACTATGCCGTTCATGGAGTGCTACTCCAGGAGTCAACGCGATGAACGCGCCCAATCAATTCCTCTCGCAAACCGCCCATGTCGACGAAGCCTCGGTGCAGCCCTTCCCGGCTTCGCGCAAGGTGTATGTCACCGGCAGCCGCCCCGATATCCGCGTACCGATGCGCGAAATCAGCCAGACCGACACGCCCACCAGCTTCGGCGGCGAAAAAAACCCACCGATCTTTGTCTACGACACCAGCGGCCCGTACACCGACCCGGCGGTGCAGATCGATATCCGCAAGGGCCTGAACCCGCTGCGCGCGCAATGGATTGCCGAGCGCGACGATACCGAGCAGCTGCCGGGGATGAGCAGCGACTACGGCCGCGAGCGCGAAGCCGATCATTCGCTCGATGTGCTGCGCTTCGAATTGACCCGCAAGCCGCTGCGCGCCAAGGCCGGCATGAACGTCAGCCAGATGCACTATGCCAAGAAGGGCATCATCACCCCCGAGATGGAATACATCGCCATCCGCGAAAACCTGCAGCGCGAGCAGTATATCGAGTCGCTCAAACAGGCCGGTGGCAAGCTGGCCGACCGCATGGTGGAGCTATTGACCCGCCAGCACCCCGGACAGAGCTTTGGCGCCGCCATTCCGCAGGTGATCACCCCGGAATTCGTGCGGCAGGAAGTAGCGCGCGGCCGCGCCATCATCCCGGCCAATATCAAACACCCCCAGTCCGAGCCGATGTTCATAGGCGGCAACATCCTGGTGAAGATCAACGGCAATATCGGCAACAGCGCCGTCACCAGCAGCATCGAGGAAGAAGTCGCCAAGATGACCTGGGGCACCCGCTGGGGCGCCGACACCATCATGGATCTCAGCACCGGCAAAAACATCCATGAAACCCGCGAATGGATCATCCGCAATAGCGCGGTGCCCATCGGCACCGTGCCGATCTATCAGGCGCTGGAAAAGGTCGATGGCAAGGCCGAGGAGCTCACCTGGGAGCTGTTCCGCGACACCCTGATCGAGCAGGCCGAACAGGGCGTGGACTACTTCACCATCCACGCAGGCGTGTTGCTGCGCTATGTGCCGATGACCGCCAAGCGCATGACCGGCATCGTCTCGCGCGGAGGCTCCATCATGGCCAAGTGGTGTCTGGCGCATCACAAGGAAAACTTCCTCTACACCCATTTCGAAGACATCTGCGACATCATGAAGGCCTACGACGTGTCGTTCAGCCTTGGCGATGGCCTGCGCCCCGGCAGCGGCTGGGATGCCAATGACGATGCGCAGCTGGGCGAACTCAAGACCCTCGGCGAGCTCACGCAAATCGCCTGGAAGCACGATGTGCAGACCATGATCGAAGGCCCCGGCCATGTGCCGATGCAGCTGATCAAAGAGAATATGGACCTGCAGCTCGGCTGGTGCGATGAAGCGCCGTTCTACACCCTCGGCCCGCTCACCACCGATATCGCCCCCGGCTACGACCATATCACCAGCGCCATTGGCGCGGCGCAAATCGGCTGGTACGGCACCGCCATGCTCTGCTACGTGACGCCCAAGGAACACCTGGGCCTGCCGAACAAGGACGACGTGAAGGAAGGCATCATGGCCTACAAGATCGCCGCCCACGCGGCCGACCTGGCCAAGGGCCACCCCGGCGCCCAGATCCGCGATAACGCGCTATCAAAAGCGCGCTTCGAATTCCGCTGGGAAGACCAGTTCAACCTCGGCCTCGACCCCGACCGCGCCCGCGAATACCACGACGAAACCCTGCCGCAGCAAGGCGCCAAGGTCGCCCACTTCTGCTCGATGTGCGGCCCGCACTTCTGCTCGATGAAAATCACCCAGGACGTGCGCGACTATGCCGAGAAAGAAGGCATTGCGGCGGAAGAGGCGCTACAGAAAGGGATGGAAGTGAAGTCGATCGAGTTTGTGAAGCAGGGCGCGCAGGTCTACCACAAAGCCTAAACTGCAACACTTGCTCCATCACAAAGGCCGCAATAGCGGCCTTTTGTTTGCACCACCGAAGCAGAACAGCTGCTGTCGCATGGCAAAACCTATCGTGCGGCGGGTTTGGCAGAAAGGGTTCAATGCGCAGCACAAGGCACTGAATCATTGCGACGATTCCGCTGAAAACCCTGCTGTTTTGCGGCTGCGCCGAAGACTCCGCGCATTGCGCGGTTTGGGGCGGGATGCGCCCCGCAGCCGCCCTACTTTCTTTGCATCGCCGTATAGACTGGACAAATCGCCAAAGATAAGTAAGCAAAGAAAAACGACCCGGCCTCGCCGCCCCGCTACGCGGGGTTCCCTTTGCTCCTCGCCCGGCACGGCCACGGCAAGAACTTGCCCGCCCTTCGGTCGGGCTCAAACAGCTTGCCCCGGGCTACCCCGCGCCGGCCTGCGGTGCTCAGCGGCTCAGACGGGGGATGGGGTACTCCGTAGCTATCAATGCGTGCTTGTCCACGCTCGCACCAGCTTGTTCAACTGCCGTTTTAGCCCCAATGACGTCAAGGAACGGCACTGCTGCGAACAGCGGAAATCCACTTCCAACCCGCGATGCGGTATCTCCGTCACCAGATAGCAAACGCGATTGACGTACCGAATTCCGGGCGTGATCCATTGATCGTCGCCGGAGTCACCGTCAACGACGGTCCAGACATAATCAAGGTCTAGGCTGCGAACTAGCTGGAAGTCGTCGCCGAAGGTTTCGAGGCCGTACCCACCCCATATATCGTGTTTTGCTTGGGGGTGGCGATAAGGCTTAAAGAACTCGTAAAACGCATCCTCGTGGAGCCGCGTTACTTGAATCATACTGGCATACCCAAGATTAACAATTCCAGTTTGACGACAAGGTCTCGTCCCACGCGGTTACGCTTGTCACAGCACGAAGCAACTTCGCAGTAGAACCCCACGATTTCAAGATCGCCATATCTTCATCCGACGCAATGCGAAAGCCACTAAATTCATGCCAAACGTGGTCGTCCGACGAGGGGCCGCTCTCGCACTCATCCCACAACGTTTGGTAAAGCGTTGGGATGCCCAGCTGTTCGGCGATAAAATACTCGCTGCCCTCGAATCGACTTTGAATTTCCTCCACATCACTGCTACTTAAAACCCCATCCAAGAGCAATTCGCCCCATGCTTTGTAATTTCCGGCATCTCGATAGAGATAGGTGAAAATCGTTTTCGCTTGTTTGCTCATGATCTAGATCAAAAATATGGTTTCAGCGTGATACGCCAAGAAATCACGATCTGGAACGAACTTCTTGGGTAACTCAATCTTGCTTCCCGCTAAGCCGTGCAGATAGCGCTGGGCCATTTCACTGGTTTGCGAGCTGAGTTGGCTGGAGACTTTTATTTCAAAATCAGGCGTAACCGTTATCAGGCCACGATCATAGGCCTTGTCGTGCAAGGCGGATAAGCAAAGTCCATTGGCCGGATTAAGTCGATTATGCTCGTCCTTGCTCCACGGTACGATATGGCTGGCAACCAAAAGGCGCGAATCGGCAAGGCCGGTCATGCAGCAGCGGCCTTCATAACTGCTCAAGACCGATTTGCGGAAGAAGGATTGCTTCACCCGAATCTGCGTCTTGGCAACGGTATTTTCTGCGTAGAAACTTGGCAGAAGCGATTCTGGCTCGGTATCGCTGGAGAGCGCTTCGACTGCGCTATCTTGGCGAGCGAGCGCATCCACCAGCAATTGACTTTCGTAGCCAATGATTTCTGGATTTTCGATAAATTCTGCCCAAATAGCTTTATCTAAGCTGGAGCTGCCAGATAGCCCTTTTCGCCCACTGTCGGTTATGGCAGGGTCGAGACTGGCAAGATTGGTCAGTTTCATTGCCAGTGCATCTGGCGTTCTGCCCAATAGCTTGGCGGTCTTGATGATGATGGGATTGCCTTTATGCAACCTGCCAAAAGGCAACTGGCAATACAGGTTAATCGCCACCAAAATTTGCTCTCGTGTCCAATTGTTACTCGCCACATTCAACCCCTTGGGCAGTTCTGTTGGTGTGGCGGCAACTGTAGCCGATTCATCCAGCCGCTGTCGCATGAACTTGGCGACAGTTGCAATCATCGGTGGCACCGCGGCATCGGGCAGCAATTGGTAAGCCCGCGTATCCGAAACCGGAATCCGGAAAGTATCCGGAAAGCCCATCAGCCGCGCACATTCGCGCGGCGTCAGCCGGCGGGGATTCTTGCCCTCGCCCTGATCGACCAAGATCTTCGATCCGTCCTTGCAATAGCGCGCCGACAAGGTGCGGGTGACACTGTCTGGCCCCACCAGCCCAAAGCCAAAGCCGTTGCCCTTGGCACGGTGCTTTTCGGCGTAATCCTGCAAATAAGCCCACAGCTTTGGAGTAAGGGTGTACTTGTCCGGTACCCGGCATTCGCCGTGGTTGAAGAAACGCTCGCCATCCCATGGCAGTTTTGGTTCGCTGCCATCGGTGCGGTGCAAGACTTCCTTGAGCTTGATCTGGTCTTTAGGTGGCAAGGGCCGAGCATCCCAATCAAATGCGACTGGCTCGCGAAAGCCGACAATCAGGATCCGTTCCCGGTGCTGCGGCTTGAAATGCGCACCATCAATCACCTTGCAATGGATGTGGTAGCCCAACTCTTCGCGCAGGGTGCGGCGTATTACATCAAATGTGCGGCCCTTATCGTGTGACATCAGGTTTTTGACGTTTTCCAACAAAAGCGCGCGGTTGCTTCTCGGCAATGATGCGGGCAACGTCAAAAAACAGCGTGCCTTGCGTTTCATCCTGAAAGCCATGAGCACGGCCCAGGGCGTTCCTTTTGGAAACGCCGGCAATCGAGAAAGGCTGGCAAGGGAAGCCGGCCAGCAGTACGTCGTGATCTGGCACTTCGCTTGCTGCGACCTTGGTGATATCGCCGTTCAGGGGATGACGATCGCGGAAATTCTCGACATAGGTTTTCTGGGCATAGCTATCCCATTCGCTGGTAAACACACATTGGCCACCCACCTGCTCGAAGGCTTGCCGCAGCCCGCCAATGCCGGCAAACAGGTCGATAAAGGTGAAATCGGCCGGCGTGGTTCGCTCAGCCGGCTCCAGTGGCGGCATGTATTGCGGTGCGCGAGCCAGATAGGGCGGCGGCTCGCTCTGCCTCACTTCCCCTCGCCGCACGGTGCGGGTGTCGACGCCCAGTTGTCGGGCAATATCGGTTTGGGACTTGTACTGGCGCACGACATCCAGCAATTGGTACACATCTATTTTTTCCGGGGAATTCACGTCTGTCTCGCTGGGAATTTTTGCCGGCGATACGTCCTTTTCCATCACCTGTAAATGATGAACGAAAGTTCTCTGTGTGTTATCGCAGCCGAGCCCTTCCGGCTTGAAGCAGGTATTTCATGGCTCGCAGCGAACCTTGGCTGCTCGGGTCGCGCACAGAGTCAGGTAGGCGTGCGATGTTCAGTTCCGGCTGCCCGACAAACCGTCC
>NZ_JAYRLZ010000160.1:0-9689 GCF_041904975.1 Chitinimonas sp.
GAGGTAACCCCATGTTTTCCTTTGTACTGAGGAAGCTGGCGACGGTCATTCCGACCTTCATCGGCATCACGCTGGTGGCATTCGCCCTGATCCGGATGATTCCGGGCGACCCGATCGAGGTGATGGTGGGCGAGCGCAAGCTCGACCCGGTCATGCACGCCGAGGCGGTGCATCGTCTTGGGCTCGATCTGCCGCTGCATATGCAGTACTTCAACTATATGAAGCAGCTGGCCCATGGCGACCTCGGCAATAGCCTGGTGACGCGCGAGCCGGTGACCAAGGAATTTCTGACCCTGTTCCCGGCCACCATCGAGCTGAGCCTGTTTGCCCTGCTGCTGGCTGTTGCGATTGGCCTGCCGGCCGGGATGATCGCCGGCCTCAAACGTGGATCGATCTTCGACCATGGCGTAATGGGGGCGGCCTTGACCGGCTTTTCCATGCCGATTTTCTGGTGGGGCCTGATGCTGATCATGTTCTTCTCGGTCAAGCTCGGTTGGACGCCAGTGTCGGGCCGCATCGACATCGACTACGACATTGCCCAGAAAACCGGCTTTTTGCTGATCGACAGCCTGCTATCCGGCGAGGCCGGCGCATTCAAATCGACGGTGGCCCACCTGATTTTGCCGGCCATCGTGCTTGGCACCATTCCGCTGGCGGTGATTGCACGGATGACCCGCTCCTCCATGCTGGAAGTGCTCAAGGAAGATTACATCCGCACCGCTCGCGCCAAGGGCCTGTCGTCCACCCGTATCGTGGTGGTGCATGCCTTGCGCAATGCCCTGATTCCGGTGATTACCGTGATCGGCCTGCAAACCGGCACCTTGCTGGCCGGCGCGGTGCTGACCGAGACCATTTTCTCCTGGCCCGGCATCGGCAAATGGCTGATCGATTCGATCGGTCGCCGCGATTATCCGGTGGTGCAGGCCGGCATCCTGATTACCGCCACCATCATCATCCTAGTGAACCTGATCGTTGATTTGCTGTATGGCGTGGTCAATCCGCGTGTCCGTGGCGGGCACTAGAGGTGGCAACCATGGCCCGTTCATCCTCGCTTGCCGCCGCGCGGCAGCCTCGCTTTGCTCGTGAGCGTCTTGCTCACTTGGCAGGTCAAGGAGTCTGATATGACAACCCAAGTTCAAGCCGTCGCCACCGAAGCGGTGCCGAATTTCCCTTCGCCGCTGAAGGAATTCTGGCAAAGCTTTTCGCATAACAAGGGTGCGGTGGTGGCCCTGCTGATTTTCATCGTGCTGGTGATCAGTGCCCTGTTTGCCGGCTGGATCGCACCACACAACCCGATCGAGCAATACCGCGACCATATGCTGACTCCACCTGTGTGGGCGGAAGGTGGCATGCGCACCTATTTGCTCGGTACCGATGAGTTGGGCCGCGACATTTTGTCCCGCCTGATCTACGGCGCCCGCGTATCGCTGCTGATCGGCCTGATGTCGGTGATCATGTCCATGCTGCCCGGCATCGTGCTCGGCCTGTTGGCCGCGTTCTTTGCCAAGCGCCTCGGTGCGCTGATCATGCGGGTGATGGACATCATGCAGGCGCTGCCCTCCTTGCTGCTGGCCATCTGCATCATCACCATCCTCGGGCCGGGTCTGGTCAATACCATGATCGCCATCGCCATCGGCTCCTTGCCCAGCTACACCCGGCTGGCACGCGCTGCCGCCATGGGCGAGATCAACAAGGAATATGTCACCGCCAGCCGGGTGGCCGGCGCCGGCACCCTGCGCCTGATGTTCGTGACCGTGCTGCCCAACTGCATGGCGCCACTGATCGTCAATGCCACCCTCGGTTTTTCATCCGCCATTCTGGAAGCCGCCGCACTGGGCTTTCTCGGCCTGGGCGTGCAACCGCCCACGCCGGAGTGGGGCACCATGCTGAGCGCCGCCCGCGACTATATCGAGCGCGCGCCGTGGGTTGTGACCATGCCGGGCCTGACCGTGCTGATCTCGGTGCTGGCGATCAATCTGATGGGTGACGGCCTGCGCGATGCGCTGGACCCCAAGCTCAAGCGCGCTGCCTAAGGGCAATGTAAAACCCAAATCTTGAACCACAGAGGATACAGAGAACACCGAGGGTGCGCAGAGCAAGGCAAGACTGAGGAAAGTTCTCTGTGCCAGATCTGTGTTCTCCGTGCGCTCCGTGGTTCAAGAAGTTGAATGATGTAATGAGAGGCACCTGATGAGCCTTCTGCAAATCAAGAATCTGCGCGTCGAGTTCGGCTCGGCGGCGCATCCGTTTCCGGCAGTCGATGGGCTCGATTTCGATATCGACCGTGGCGATATCGTCGGCATCGTCGGTGAATCCGGTTCCGGCAAGTCGGTGACCATGATGGCGCTGATGGGCCTGATCGATGCTCCGGGCCGTGTCAGCGCCGATGAGCTGAAATTCGACGGCCACGATCTGCTCAAGCTCAATCCCAAGCAGCGTCGCGCCATTGTCGGCAAAGACATCGCGATGATCTTCCAGGACGCGCTGACCAGCCTCAACCCGTCCTATACCGTCGGCTACCAGATCATGGAAGCCTTGAAGGTGCATATGGGCCTGCGTGGCGATGCCCTGCAAAAGCGGGCGCTGGAATTGCTGGAGCTGGTGGAGATTCCCGATGCGAAAAATCGCCTGCATGCCTATCCGCACCAGTTGTCGGGCGGTATGAACCAGCGGGTGATGATCGCTATGGCGATTTCCTGCAACCCCAAATTGCTGATTGCCGACGAGCCGACCACTGCGCTGGATGTGACCATCCAGGCGCAGATCATGGATCTGCTGACCCGCCTGCAAAAAGAACACAATATGGCGCTGATCATGATCACCCATGATCTCGCGGTGATCGCCGAAATGGCCCAGCGCATCTGCGTGATGTATGCCGGCCAGATGGTCGAGCGTGCACCGGTGGCGCAGCTGTTTGCCCAGCCGCAGCACCCCTACACCCGCGCCTTGCTCGATGCGATTCCCGAGCACAACAAGGGCGCGCATCGCCTGTCGGCCCTGCCCGGCATCGTGCCAGGCCATTACGACCGCCCCAAGGGCTGCCTGCTCAGCCCGCGCTGCCGCTTTGCGCAGGACCGTTGCCGCAGCGAGCGCCCGGCGCTGCTCGATGGCGTGCGCTGCTTCACCCCGCTGGATGCGGCTGGCGCGCCTAAACACTGAATCGTGTAGGCGGGATGCACGGGGTGGCCTTGGGCCATTCCGACAAGCTGTCTACCCAAGTTTGCTGTCGGATTGAATTCCGACCTATGGAAGAAAAGAGGCATCTGATGGCCGAGTTACTCCTTGCTCAAAACCTGACCCGTCATTACCAGGTCAGTCGTGGCTTTCTCAAGGGCCATGCCACGGTCAAGGCGCTCAATGGCGTGTCGTTCACCCTGCAGCCGCGCCGCACCCTGGCGGTGGTTGGTGAATCCGGCTGCGGCAAGTCGACGCTGGCACGCCAGCTGACCATGATCGAGCCGGCTACCTCGGGCACCCTGGCCATCGACGGCGTCGATGTGGCATCGGCCAGGCCAGACTTGGTCAAGCAGATGCGCGGCAAGGTGCAGATGGTGTTCCAGAACCCGTTTGCTTCGCTCAATCCGCGCAAGCAGATTGTCGCTACGCTCGATGAGCCGCTATTGATGAATACGGCCTTGAGCAAGGCGGAGCGCCTGGACAAGATCAAGGCGATCGTCGCCAAGGTCGGCTTGCGGCCCGAGCATATCCATCGCTACCCGCATATGTTCTCCGGCGGCCAGCGCCAGCGCGTGGCGATTGCCCGGGCGATGATACTCAACCCGAAGATCGTGGTGGCCGACGAGCCGGTGTCGGCGCTGGATGTGTCGATCCAGGCGCAGATCCTCAATCTGTTCATGGATCTGCAGGAAGAATTCGGCACCGGCTATGTGTTCATCTCGCACAATCTGGCGGTGGTCGAGCATGTGGCGAACGATCTGCTGGTGATGTATCTGGGCTCGGCGGTGGAATATGGCGACAAGGCGCGCATCTACCAAAAGTCGTTGCACCCTTACACCCAGGCACTGATGAGCGCTACCCCGGCTATTCGCGAGGAAGATCGCCGCATCAAGATCAAGATCCAGGGCGAATTGCCCAGCCCGCTCAATCCGCCATCGGGCTGTACTTTTCACAAACGCTGCCCGCATGCCAATGAGCGCTGCAAGAGCGAAGTGCCGCAGCTGCGTGAAGTGGATAGCCGCATGGTGGCCTGCCATCGCGCGGAAGAGATCAACGTCTAGTTGTAGGTGGGAGCGGCGTAAGCCGCGAAAGCCAGTCTTTTCGCGGCTTACGCCGCACCTACGGCCCAATGCAAAAGCCACCGCATGCGGTGGCTTTTGCTTATGTTGGCTGGGGCAATTGTCATATAGCCCGTATAGGGTGAAGTGGCTTCTGGACGTTGTTATGCTTGACGGCGTTTTTTCCAGCTCGCCTGCCGGCTCGCTCCCGGATTGCGCCTGCGGCGCCATCCAGGCTACCGCCGCGCCCGCCATCGAAGCAAAAAGGCCACCGCATGCGGAGGCCCTTTTGCCTGCAAGCAGCAATCAGCGCGACAGCTCGCCCTTGACGTTGACAATGGTCAGGTCGACGAACTTGGAGCCTTCGCGCCGGTTCGGACCAAAAGTGACATGAAAGCCCTGGTAGTCGACTTCACCCAGATTGGTCAGTGCAGCCAGCACCTTGGCGCGGTCGCTGCCGCTGCCGGCGCGCTTGATGGCATCGCTAAGCAGCTTGGCATTGATATAGCCTTCCAGGGCTGCATAGCTGATGGTGGCATTGGCATCATAGTCCTGCATGGCCTGGCGGAATTCGCGGATCAGCTTGTTGCGGCTGTCCCAGGCATAGGGATAGACCTGGGCGATGGCCAGTCCGTGTGCGGTGCCGGCGCCGATATCCTTGACCAGCTGCTCGAAGTCCACGGTGGAGGTGTGGTATAGCACCGAACCACAGCCAGCCTCGCGTAATTCCTTGATAAAGGCACCGGCCGGCTTGGTGATCGAGATCATCAGGATGGCGGGCGGATTGGCATTGGCCATTTTTTCCGCCGCCGCCTTCATATCCAGCTTGTTGGTCAGATAGCTGGCCTGCACGGTGATCTGCATATTATTGGCCTTGGCCGCCTCCTTGGCGGCATCGAGGCCCTCGCGACCAAAGCCATCGTCCTGATAGAACACACCGATCTTGTCGATGCCCAAGCCATGCATCTGCGTCACCATCTTGGCGATTTCGTCTCGCTGGCTGGCTCGCGAATGGAACACATTCGGTGAGCCCGGCACGCGGATCATGCGCACCCCGGAGGCGACGCCGACCAGCGGAATGCCGGCGCCTTCGAGCCAGCGGTGGCTCATCAGCTCGATCACCGCATCCTCGCCGTAGTAGCCGAGCAGGGCGACGGCTTTATCCTTGTCGATCAGCTTGCGGGTATTGGCCAGGGTGCGCTGGGTGTCAAAGGCATCGTCATAGCTGATGAAGCGCACCTCCTCGCCATTGATGCCGCCCTTGCTGTTCAGCGTGTTGAAATACGCCGCCGCACCCTCCGCCAGGCCCTTGCCATAGCCGCTGGCCACGCCGGTCAGCGGCACGCTCTGGCCGATGACAATGGCTGCCTGTGCTGCGCCGCTCAGTGCAAATAATCCAAGTAGAAGTAACTTCCAGCGTCGCATTGCGTACTCTCCCGTTTTGTAGCCATCAGTTTGCATCATCGGCTTCGCTGCTTACAACGCCCTTGCGCAAAAATGCGACACCATCAGACAGTGATGATGCACTTTCGCCGAAACGTTGACGATTCACCCACCGGGCGACGAATGGACTTGTCGGCGCCCACCCGATAATCGCCTAGAATGAGCGCCCCAACGAGAAGGACGCCCCCAATGAAGCGCGCGGTCTATGCCGGTAGTTTCGACCCGGTCACCAACGGTCACCTGTGGATGATCGAGCGAGGCTATGAGCTGTTCGACGAGATGATCGTCGCCATCGGCGTCAATCCGGACAAGCGCGCCACCTTCAGCGTCGAAGAACGCGAGGACATGCTGCGCGAAGTCACCCAGCATCTGCCCAACCTCAAAGTCACCAGCTTCGAAAACCAGTTCCTGGTCAACTACGCCCGCTCGGTTGGCGCCAACTACATCCTGCGCGGCATCCGCAACCCCAGCGATTACGAATTCGAGCGCACCATGCGCTATATCAATTCCGATCTGGTGCCGGAAGTCACCACCACCTTCCTGATGCCGCCGCGCTCGATCGCTGAAGTCAGCTCCACCATGATCAAGGGCCTGGTCGGACCGGAGGGCTGGGAAGAAGTGCTGAAGAAATATGTGCCGCCGGCGGTGCATTGTCGGTTTATGCAGATGGCGAGCTGATGCAATGGATTGTATGAGGCTGTGGGCCGTCGTCATGGCGGCTTTGATTTTTCTGACCGGATGCTTTCATGGCTCAGTAGCGTCATCTGACGGGGCAAAATATATTGCCGAGCTCGGCGAAATGATTCAAAGATCTGATCGCATTGTCGTAAATGAGCATTCTTTTGAATTGGATGCATACGACTTTGCGGCTCATAAATCACTACTTTCACATGATGTGATTTATGACTCTCGTGAGTTGAATCGGCAGCAGAAGGCTTTGTTTCTTGCGACAGTTCAACAATTGAAGCCTGAAACTCAGGATGCATTTCCTGCATGTATTTTTGAGCCTCATCATACGGTGTTGTTTTTCAGTGGTGTTAAGTTAATAAGTACTATGAAGATTTGCTTTCAGTGTGGCCAGGTGAAATGGGATGCGTCGACGACGACTCCACCATGGGCACTGTATTCTGGCTTGTCTGGATTTATTTCTGGTATTGGGCTTCAGCCTGTTCGAGATTGGCGTGCGCTTGCAAGGCAGCATTTGAACGTGGGCTCTTGATCACGCTGTGGAATGGCAATGGGGTGTGAGTTTGAAGAATACATGGTGTACGCTTTTCCTGCTTCTCATGTTTTCAGCTCAGGTGGTGGCTGCTGGTTTGCGTTCGTCTGGCCGGGTCTATAGTGTTAATTTGATCCGGGATGACGAGTTGGGGAATGGGAGTTATTTTGGGAAGTATGCATTTCCGCTTGAGTATACCGGCGGGACTGTGCTGGATTTGTTCCCTGATGGTGTGTTTGTTGTTTCATGTTGGCTGGATATAGGCCCTGTTGAGTATGTGGCTTCAGGAAAGTATGCGATTGAAAGTGGTGCGCTTAAACTGAATGTGTCCAAGCTAAAGGCTGGACATGGCATCAATCGTTTTCTGGATCTTCGCGTCGTCCGTGGGTACGTCCATGAGAAAGATTACCTTACTGACTATCAAGTATTTTTAATCAGTAGATCAGAATGGGAGAGGGCAGAGAAGGGCGATGAAAATGTCACGGCGCTCCGGCGTAAGGTCCAATACCATGATTGGCAGGGTATAGAGCGGGAGTTGATGCAGAAAAGTGCAGGCGCTTCAAGCGATTAACCCCCGTCTATGTAATCTACTCTCAGCTCCCGCCCTTCACCCGCCCCCGCCAAACATGAATCGCCGCCTGAGTGCGGTCTTCCAGCTGCAGTTTGTCGAGCAGGCTGGTGATATGGTTTTTCACCGTCTTTTCGCTCAGGCCCAGCTGGCTGGCGATGGCGCTGTTTTTCAGGCCGGCGGCGATCAGGTCGAGGATTTCCTGCTCGCGGCTGGTCAAGGCCTCGCTCGGGCTGTTGCCGCCCGATAGCGCGCCTATCATGGCGCGGGCGATGCGCGGGTGCAGGGCTGGCTCGCCGCGGGCGGTGCGCTCGATCGCCTGTACCAGCTCGCCCGGTGCCGTGTCTTTCAGCAGGTAGGAGGTGGCGCCGGCCTGCATCGCTTCCACCAGGTATTCGTCGCCCTCGTGGCTGGTCAGCAGCATCACTTTCGATTGCGGGCTGCGCTTGAGCAGCTCACGGGTGACCGCAACGCCATTGCTGTCCGGCATCAGCAGGTCCATCAGTACCACCTGGGGCTGGAAGCGCTCGGCGGCGGCGATGGCCTCGGCGCCACTGCCCCCCGCTGCCACCAGCTCGAAGCCGCCATGCGCCTCCCGCACTGCCATGATGCCGTAGCGCACCACGGCGTGATCGTCGCAAATCAGTAAGCTGATCATATTGCACCCTGCTGTTGAAAACGTAGGCACACCCGGGTACCGCCGGCGCCGCTGCTGATGTCGAGCTGCCCGCCCGGCAGCAGGGCGGCGCGCTGGCGCATGGTGCCAAGGCCAAGGCCGGCCGTGGTGGTGCCGGTATCAAAACCGCTGCCCTGATCGCTAATGCTCAGCTGCCACTGTGGCCCATCGCGATGCAGCGCGATATCGACATGGCGCGCGCCGCCATGGCGTACTGCATTGGCCACCGCCTCGGCCACCACGCCGCACAGCTCGTTCACCTGCTCGGCGGGCAGGCTCGGCTCTTCCTGCATGTCCAGTCGCCAGGCGAGCTGGCCGGTCCAGGCTTGCAGGCTGCTGGCCAGCGCTTCGCGCAGTGATTTCGACTCGCTGTTGACCAAGGCGGTAAGCAGCTCGGTGAGGCCGGAAAACACTGCCTGGTTGATCGCCTCGGCACGTTGCATCGATTCAGCAGCGCGGGCCGGGTCGCGCGCCAGCCACTGGCTGGCAGCGTGGATCTGCAAGCCGCAGGCGAATACCTGTTGCTTGACCGTATCGTGCAGCGCGCGCGCCATGCGCTGGCGCTCCTGCAAGGCGGCCAGCTGCTGCTCGGTTTTCAGGTGGCTGGCCAGCTGTGCCGCCATGGCATTGAGCGAGCGGGCGTGCTCACCCAATTCGTCCTGCGATTGCTCGACAATGCTGGCGCTGAAATCGCCGCGCGACCACGCTTCGCTGGCGCGGGTAATGCGGCGCAGGCGCCGCGCCAGCCAGAGGCTGACGCCAATGCCGAGCATGGAGCCAGGTACCGAGATCACCAGCACCATGAACCACAGCGACACGCCGATATCGCGCAGCGAACTGGACAGGTTTTTCAGCACACTGAACTTGGCATAGTGGCGTATCACCAGGGTGCCATCGGGTTGCAGCGGCAACACCAGCAGGCGCTCGGTGGGCGACACGGTTTGCAGCCGCTCGGCGCCGGGCTGCCAGCGCGCAGGCAACTCAAGACCCGCCGCTTCCAGCCGCTGCAGCGACTGCCCGCTGCCGTCGAATACGGCAAGACTCACTTGCGGCTCGGACGATTCGGCAATGCCGTAGGTTACCGCCGAGCCTTCCACACTCTGCAGCTGGCTGCGGATCGCCGCCAATAGCCGGGCGGTCAGATCGCGATCTTCAAGGCGCCCACCCAGCAGGGAGACTTCCTGCGAGATCAGCGACTTCAGGTGGGCTGGCTGTACCAGCTCGCGAAAATTGGCGGCATCGAACATCGGCCCGATGATCAGCACGATCAGGGTGGAGCCGAGCAGGGTAATGGCGACATAAGCGAGGGTGAGCTTCCACCACAGCGACTTGATCAAGCGTTTACGCAAACGGGCTCCTTGGATTGCCAACAAACCTTGAACCACAGAGGGCACAGAGAACACAGAGGTGGCACAGAGGAAAACCTGGACAAGTGCGAAACTGATCGCTTGGCGTACTGGATCAAAGGTCGGCTTCGAAATTTGAGCCCGATGCGCTCAGTCCTTTGGAGGCAGACGCGATTCGGTTGCGTTCTCAAATCACTCTCTG
>NZ_JAYRLZ010000161.1:0-9674 GCF_041904975.1 Chitinimonas sp.
CGGAAGCCAATTTCATCACCGTGCGGGTGCCCGATGCCGACCACACCTTTGCCGCACTCAAACAGGCCGGCATCCTGATCAAACGCTTGCACGGCAGCCATCCGCTGCTGGATCATTGCCTGCGCCTGACGGTGGGTACACCTGCCGAGAACGATGCCGTCCTGACGGCGCTCCCCCAATGCCTTTGAGCCACGCCATGCGCCAAGCCACCGTCACCCGCAATACCCTGGAAACCCGGATCACCGTCAGCTTGAACCTCGATGGCAGCGGCCACAGCCGCTTCGATACCGGCGTGCCCTTTCTCGAGCATATGCTGGATCAGGTGGCGCGCCACGGTCTGATCGATCTCGATATCCACGCCTGCGGCGATTTGCATATCGATGCCCACCACACGGTGGAAGATATCGGCATCACCCTCGGCCAGGCACTGGCCAAGGCTTTGGGCGACAAAAAGGGCATCCGCCGTTATGGCCATGCCTATGTACCACTGGATGAGGCGCTCAGCCGGGTGGTGATCGATCTGTCAGGCCGGCCCGGCCTGGTGTATGGCGTGCAATACAGCCGCGCCAGCATTGGCCAGTTCGATGTGGACCTGTTCAGCGAGTTCTTCCATGGTTTCGTCAATCACTCGATGAGCACGCTGCATATCGACAATCTGCGCGGCAGCAATGCGCACCACCAGGCCGAAACCATTTTCAAGGCCTTCGGCCGCGCCCTGCGCATGGCGGTGGAAGTGGACGAGCGCGCCGCAGGGGCCATGCCGTCGACCAAGGGAACCCTGACCGCATGATGCCTACCATGGAACGCAAGACCCTGATCGAGCAGCTGGCGGCGCTGGATGAACTCACCCTGAGCCAGCACACCGAACAAGCCGGCGACCATTTTTGCCGGGCACAACGCGAGATCGAATTGGCGCAGCAGTTTGATGAGCAGCACCATCTGGTCGCCATCGCCCGTGCCGGCAAGGTTGTTGCATACGCGATGTACCGCGCCAAGCAGCTTGGCGAGTGGTTTGTGCTGATGCTGAACGTACACCCGGAATGCCGCGATGCCTCGGTGATGCGCGAGCTGTCGTTCAAATCGCTGCAGCTATTTCGCCAACACACGGTCGAGCGACTTGTTTCGCATGTCTACAAGACCAATCGCCTGTCGATGAACTTCCATCACCGCCTTGGCTTTGCCATCAACCAGGAAAACGACAAGGCGGTGGAGTTTGTCACCGAGCTGGCGCACAACACGCGCCTGGCCGCACTGGCAGCCAAGGCATCATGAAGATCGCCGTGATTGACTACGGCATGGGCAATCTGCGCTCGGTGACCAAGGCGCTGGAGCATGTCGCGCCCGAGCATCAGATCCTGCTTAGCAGCGACCCGGACCTGATCGCCCGCGCCGACAAGGTGGTATTCCCCGGCCAGGGCGCCATGCGCGATTGCATGCGCGAGGTGGATGAGCGCGGCCTGCGCGAAGTCGTGCTTGAAACCGCCAGGACCAAGCCGTTTCTGGGCATCTGCGTCGGTGCCCAGCTTCTGTTCGACTGGAGCGAAGAAGGCGCCAGCGCCCCCGGTGAACAAAGCGCCGCGCTGGGCGTATTTCCGGGTGAGGTAGCGCGTTTTCCGGCAAACCGCATGATTGATGCACAGGGCGCGCGCCTGAAAGTGCCGCATATGGGCTGGAACGAAGTCAGGCAGACGCAAGCCCACCCGCTGTGGGCCGATATTGCAGACGGCGAGCGCTTTTACTACGTTCACAGCTACTACATGCGTAGCGCCAATGCCGCGCTGACCGTGGGCGAAAGTGATTATCCATTTGCCTTCACCGTCGCCGTGGCTCAGGCTAATATCTTTGCCACCCAGTTTCACCCCGAGAAAAGCCACACCGCCGGCCTGCGACTGCTACGAAACTTCGTCACCTGGGACGGCACGATCTAATCCTCACCCCGACACCACTCATCATGCTCATCATCCCCGCCATCGACCTGAAAGATGGTCAGTGCGTGCGCCTCAAGCAAGGCGAAATGAATTCAGCCGACGTGTTCGGCGACCCGGCCGACATGGCACAACGCTGGCTCGATGCCGGTGCGCGACGCCTGCACCTGGTTGATCTCAATGGCGCCTTTGCCGGCAAACCGAAAAACCTCGCCACCGTCAAAGCCATTCTCGACGTGGTCGGCAGCGACATCCCGGTGCAACTGGGCGGCGGCATCCGCGACCTCGACACCATAGACAAATACCTGGAAGCCGGCCTGCGCTATGTGATCATCGGCACGGCGGCGGTGAAGAACCCGGGCTTTCTGCATGAGGCCTGCGACGCCTTCCCCGGCTCGGTGATCGTCGGGCTCGATGCCCGCGATGGCAAGGTAGCCATCGATGGCTGGAGCAAGATCACCGGCCACGATGTGGTCGATCTAGCCAAGCGCTTTGAGGACTATGGCGTGGAATCGATCATCTACACCGATATCGGCCGCGACGGCATGCTCAGCGGCATCAATATCGACGCCACGGTCAAACTGGCCAGCGGCCTGACCATTCCGGTGATCGCTTCGGGCGGGCTGACCAATCTGGACGATGTAAAAGCCCTGTGCGCAGTGGAAAGCGAGGGTATCAGCGGGGTCATCGCCGGGCGGTCGATCTATGAAGGCACGCTGGACTTTGCTGCAGCACAGACCTTGGCTGATGAATTGAATGGCTAAGCACCCGGTCATCAATCTCGATTCCCTACCCGCGCCGGAGCATAACCGGCACGGCGAAAAATACGAGTCGTTCGACACCGGCATCAGCGAGCTACTGGGCGCCAGCAAGCTCGGCTACAACCTGACGGTAGTCCCAGCCGGCAAGCGCTCTTGTCCTTTCCACAACCACTGGGAAGAGGAAGAGCTATTCATCGTGCTGGAAGGGCGTGGTACCTACCGCTATGGCGACCAAGCCATTGCCGTGCGCGCTGGCGATATCTGTGCTGCCCCATGCGGCGGACGCGAGACGGCGCACCATCTGATCAATGATTCGGACGCTGATCTGAAGTACCTGTCGATCAGTACCCGGTCACCGACCGAAATCTGCGAATACCCCGATTCGGGCAAGGTCGGCATCCGCGTTGCCGAGCACGGCCCCGACGGTGAACGCCGTATCCGCTTCCGATTCCGGGCGCTTGATGCCTCGGGCAATGTCGACTATTTCGTCGGCGAAGATTGATCGGCGCCTCTTGGCGCCCTCCTGGCCTGCTTATTCATGTCTCTCGCCAAACGCATCATCCCCTGCCTTGACGTAACCGATGGTCGCGTCGTCAAAGGCGTCAATTTCGTCGGCCTGCGCGATGCCGGCGACCCGGTCGAGATCGCCCGTCGCTATGACCAGCAAGGCGCCGACGAGCTGACCTTTCTCGATATCACCGCCAGCTCCGACAATCGCGATCTGATCCTGCACATCATCGAAGCGGTGGCCGATCAGGTATTCATCCCGCTCACCGTCGGTGGCGGCGTGCGCAAGGTCGAGGACGTGCGGCGCCTGCTCAATGCCGGTGCCGACAAGGTGGGCATCAATACCACGGCGGTGACCAATCCGCAGGTGGTGGAGGATGCAGCCGGCTATTTCGGCTCGCAGGCCATCGTGGTGGCGATTGATGCCAAGCGGGTCAGCCAGCCGGGCGAGGCGGATCGCTGGGAGGTATTCACCCATGGCGGCAGAAACCCGACCGGGCTGGACGCGGTACAGTGGGCACTGACCATGCAGCAGCGCGGTGCTGGCGAGATCCTGCTAACCAGCATGGACCGCGACGGCACCCGTTCCGGCTTCGATCTGGCACTTACCCGGGCGGTCAGCGATGCGGTCAATATCCCGGTGATCGCCTCGGGCGGCGTCGGCAAGCTGCAGGATCTGGCCGACGGCATCACCCTCGGCCACGCCGATGCGGTACTGGCAGCCAGCATTTTCCATTTTGGTGATCACACGGTTGCCGAGGCCAAGCAGCTGATGCGCGATCAGGGTATCGAGGTGCGTTTGTGAGCAACTGGCTCGATGAAGTGAAATGGGACGACAAGGGCCTGGTCACCGCCATCGCCCAGGACGCGCGCACCCAGCGGGTGTTGATGGTGGCCTGGATGAATCGCGAAGCCTTGCAGCTGACCGCCGACACCGGCATCGCCCACTACTGGTCGCGCTCGCGACAAAAGCTGTGGAAAAAAGGCGAGGAATCGGGCCATCTGCAGACCGTTCAGGCGCTGCGGCTCGACTGCGATGGCGATGTGATCGTCATGCAGATCGAGCAGGCAGGCGGCATTGCTTGCCACACCGGTCGCGAAAGCTGCCTGTATCGCCAGCTGATCGACGGCGAGTGGGTAGCGGTCGATCCGGTGCTGAAAGACCCTGCCGCCATCTATTCGCACTAAGCTGTCACCCTGCTGCAAGCTGGCAATCGTATAATCGCCGTTTTCCGTCGCGAAATTACCCTCCATCATGGTCAACGCAGACATCCTGCAGCGCCTTGCTACGACACTCGACAGCCGCAAGGATGCCGATCCGGCATCGTCCTACACCGCCAGCCTGATGCATAAGGGCCTCGACGCCATCTGCAAGAAGGTCGGCGAGGAAGCCGTCGAAACCATCATGGCAGCCAAGGATGGCGACCGCCTGCACCTGGTGCGCGAGGTGGCCGATCTGTGGTTCCACAGCCTGGTGCTGTTGTCGCAACAAGGACTTGGCCCGAACGATGTGCTGGCTGAACTGGCGCGGCGCGAGGGTATTTCCGGCGTGGACGAAAAGCGGGCGCGCGGCGATGCCTGATGCAACACCCGAATCCTTTGTCGGTGGCTGCCAGTGCGGTGCGGTGCGCTACCAGATCCGCGCCAGCGCGGTGGCGCTGTTCGCCTGTCATTGCCACGAATGCCAGAAGCAATCTGGCAGTGCATTCGGCATGGCACTGTGGCTGCGCACCGAAAGCTGCGATATAGCGGGCGAATTGCGCGAATGGACCCGGCACACCCCGCAAGGTCGGCAGATGCGCTGCCAGTTTTGTCCCAACTGCGGCAGTCGGGTATTTCATCGATCCAGCCCCGACCCGCAACTGATCAGCATCAAGCCCGGTACGCTCGACGACACCAGCTGGCTGCATCCACGCACGCATATCTGGCGTAGCAGTGCCCAGCCATGGGTTTCGTTTGATAGTGACTGCGTATTCGACGGCAACCCGCCCGATTTTCAGGCACTGAGCATTCAACCCGATACAACAGGCGTGACTAAGGAGTCAGGCAGATGAGTGATAACTGCATTTTCTGCAAGATTGCAGCCGGAGTGATTCCGGCCAACAAGGTGTATGAGGATGATGAGGTGATCGCCTTTCACGACATCAATCCGATTGCCAAAGTGCATTTCCTGCTGGTGCCCAAGCGCCATATCGACAGCCTGCTGAGCGCACAGGCAAGCGACCATGCCCTGCTCGGCAAGCTGTTGGCGCTAGCGCCGGAGCTGGCCCGCCAACAAGGCCTAGGCGATGGCTTTCGCACCATGATCAATACCGGTCTGGCCGGCGGCCAGTCGGTGTTCCATCTGCATCTACATGTATTCGGTGGCGGCGGCAAGGCAGAAACCGCCATGGCGCAGCTGATTCATTAATCGCTTCAGCGTTGTTTCCGCCTGCTGGACACTGGGTCCGCGCAGGCTTCATTTCGATTCAGGAGTTGTAACATGGGTAGTTTCAGTCTGTGGCACTGGCTGGTGGTTCTGGTAATCGTGGTGCTGGTGTTCGGCACCAAGAAGCTTGGCAATGTCGGCAAGGATCTCGGTTCGGCGGTGCGTGGCTTCAAGGAAGGCATGAAGGGTGACGAAGAGCCGAAAAAAGTCGCCGAAAAGGAAGTGGACGGTGCACGCGTCTTCGATAACGAGCAATCGCGCGACAAGCGTTAAACGCCATCGTGTTTGACTTCAGCTTTGGCGAATTGCTGGTGATCGGCGGCGTAGCCCTGGTGGTGATCGGCCCGGAAAAGCTGCCCAAGGTGGCCCGTACCGTCGGCGCCATGCTGGCGCGGGCCCAGCGCTATGTAAACGGGGTAAAGGCCGATATCCAGCGCGAGGTGGAGCTCGATAATCTGCGCCGGATCGAGGCGGAGATGAACGAGGCGGGCCGCAAGCTGGCCAGCGAGCTGGGCGACGGACTGAACGATATGCAGCAATCCGTCAGTTCCGCTGCGAATGACTTTCACGCCGTCATGCACGACGCTCCCAGCAAAAGCAGCTCGGAATTGGCAGCAAGCGACACGGTAGCCGCAGCGCACGAAGCCGCCGCGTCCTCGACAGGGGCTGCAGAGCGGCCCGAGCGCGATCGCCGCTAGTGTCCATCCGGCCGAACCGCCGGCGCCAGGCCATACCGGCCAGCCGGCGACGCGCACGGCGGACGTGCGCCTGCCGCCTTGGCCCCCCTACCTATTTCCGGGATTCCTGACATGAGCATGCAAGACGACCTACAGCCCTTGATCGAACACCTGATCGAGCTGCGCACCCGCCTGGTGCGGGCATCGGCAGTCATGCTGCTGTGCTTTCTCGGCCTGTTCCACTGGTCGAAAGACCTGTACCACCTGCTGGCGATGCCGCTGCTCAAGACCTTGCCACAGGGCGGGCAGATGATCGCCACCGATGTCACCGCCACCTTCTTCGTGCCGCTCAAGGTCACCGGCATGGCCGCCTTTCTGCTGACCCTGCCCCACACCCTGTACCAGGCCTGGGCCTTCGTGGCGCCGGGCCTGTATCAGAATGAAAAGCGGCTGGTACTGCCACTGATTGTTTCCAGCGTATTGCTGTTCGCTATCGGCATGGCTTTCGCCTATTTCCTGGTATTCCCGGTGGTGTTCGGCTTTATGGCTGCGGCGACACCGGTAGGCGTGGCAATGATGACCGATATCGACAAATACCTCGGTTTTGTCCTTGGCATGTTCCTGTCATTCGGCGTCACCTTCGAGACTCCGGTGGTGGTGATGGTGCTGGTGCGCATGGGCCTGGTCAGCGTAGCCAAGCTCAAGGAAATCCGCCCCTATGTGATCGTGGGCGCCTTCGTCATAGCAGCCATCGTCACCCCGCCCGATGTGTTGTCGCAAACCATGCTGGCAGTGCCTTTGTGGCTGCTCTACGAAATCGGCGTGCTGCTGTCAGGTTGGTTGATCCAGCCCAAGGCGCAAACCGAATAGCCCAAGGGGCAAGGCCATGGCTGCGCGCATGCCGTGGCGAGCCAGCCGAGCCGGCTGCCATCGCCCAGGTGGCAGCGATCCGCTCATCAGCGACACTGACACGCCAGAAAAGGGCTGTGCACAGCCCGCCGGACCAAGCGTTTGCGACGACCTTGCCGAAATCGATGCCAGTCCGACGCGGTACTCAGCGCTTGTCCTGAGCCTTGCTGGACGACGTGGCACTCAAGCCACTGGTATCGATGCGGTAATCGGGCGAAATCAATTCGCCGCTGATAGTGATCGGCAGAACCGCGCCGCGCAGCGCATCGAATGCCGCCACGCCGCTATTACCGGCCAGGGTTGCGCGCAGCTGATAGTCCACCTTGCCACGACCGAGATCGACACGTCCCTCGCCCGCCAGCGCCATGAATGGGGCATGGCCTTGCAGATCATGGTTTTCCGCAATGCCATCGCGTATCACGAAGCGGGCTGAAAGGTCGCTGAAGCGGGTGCCTTTTACCGCTCCGGCCGTCACCAGCCCGCCGGCCAATTGGGCCAGATTGATACGGGTGCCGCGCAAGGCATCAGTGATATCGAAGCCGACAAACGCCCCCTTGCTCAACGACACATCCAGCTTGCCGGACAAGCCACGGCGCATCGCATCGACACTGCCGGCCGGTGCTGTGAGTTCGGCATTGACCGTGCCGCGCCCGGCCAGATGATTGAGTCCCAGGGTGTCGGACGCCAGCATCGCCACCTCCACCCCCTTCAGGGTATGGGCCAGCTGCACGCGTGGCGCGGCCGTGGTGTCGAGCAGCATCTTGCCTTGCAGGCGACCGCCGTAAATGTCGGCCACCAAGGGCGCCAGGCTCAGCTTGCGCCCGGCAGCTTCAAGATGCGTCTGCAAATTCAGGATGCGGAAGCGGCCGATATCAAGCTCGCCCAGCTTGATATCGCCACGTGCAGTCAATCCAGCCAGCCATTGCCAATCGAGCGGCTGGCTGGCATCGAGCAAGGCGGGCTTGTCTGAGGCGGGGAGATAGGGAGTGAGGTCTAGGCGCGCCAGATCGACGGCGAAGGCATAACGCGGGTCGAGAAAGTTCTCGATATTGAACTGCGCGGCAATCGGAGAGTGATCGAGCGTGCCCAGGCTGGTCCAGTCCAGCCGCTCCCGCGTCAAGTCGACCACGCTACGCCCGGCCAGGTTCAGCTTGATCGCCCCGCGCGGCAATGCCTTGTTGCGATAGGCGCCGGTCAGGGTAAAGCCCTCCAGCGCCAGATTGCGCCAGCTGGCAATCCGCAAGGGGCTGACCAGATCAAGCTGGACATTCTGCCTGTCGTCAAGCAGCTGCAGATTGAGCCTTACCTTATCGGCCAGCAGTCCACCGGCGGCATCGGCCGCCAGTTTGTCCAGCTGCCATTTGCCCGACAATTCACGCTCGGCACTCTTGATGCCGACATCGCCATCGAGCCGCCCAGTCAGCAAGCCCTTGGCACCTAGCTGCAATTGCGGTGTCTTGAAGCCGGCCTGCCATAGCTGGTCGCCATGGCGCGCGGTGGCATGGGCCTTGGCATTGCTGATGGTGCCGCGCCAAGGCAAAGCAGCCAGGCCCAAGTCGCCGCCGAGTTCAAAATGCCCCTCATGCCAATCCTGGGTGTCGGCATTGATCTCGACCCGGAAATTGCTGAGCTTGGCCGACAGCTGTGCCCGGTCGACCTTGATCCCGCTATCGAGGCTGAGCTTGCCGCCCCAGCCGGGCGCCACCAGTTGGCCACTCAGGCTGAGTATGCCCTCGTCCGCCTCGGGATTGATGGCATGCAAGGTAACGTCGCGCAAGCGGGTGGTGTCGCCGATCCGGTCGTGCCAGTCGAATGCGGCATCAACCAAATCGAGTCGGCTTGGATGCCAGTCAATCCGGTTCGATTTGGGCTTGCGGGTCAACAGGTCGTCAAGATTCAGACCGCCATCCTCCTTTGCCCGTATTGCCATCCCCAGGCCTTGCACCCGGCCATCGACCAGCTCGGCCCGCCCATGGCACAGGGCAAGCCAGCCCAGGGAAAAGCGCGCACTGCGAAACACCAAAAATGGCGTCTTGCCATCCGGCTCGGTCAGGGCTGCATCTTCCAGGGTGATATTGGGCCGCGGCAGCAGCGCAAAGCGCAAACCCGCCACGGTGAGTTTGCGCCCGAGCGAATCACTGGCCTCCGCCACCAAACGCTGGCGCAAGCTGGTCAATTCGAACAGGGGCAAGGCCGCCACCACAAGGATCAGCGCAAGGCAGCCATAGAGGAGTCGCCGCACGCGCAGCGGCAGCTGGTGAAAAAGCATGGGCGCGATTATCACAGAACTTGCCGCAGCGCGCCCCATGCACCGTGCACAACAGATGCAATTTCACTCACGCATGGCAGGGGCGAAGCGGCGCATGCCGCGGCGGCCCGCCCAAGCCGGCTGCACCATGGCCCGCTTCGCGTTACCATCGCCGCACTTCACCACACCGGATCCCACCATGAGCGCTGCTTTCCAGCC